>PMHN01000126.1 GCA_003156695.1 Gammaproteobacteria bacterium | reverse complement strand
TAATCACCACGGACTGGTAACTGATGAGCGGCCTGCCATCGCTGCCGCGGGCGATGCCGGGCAGGTCGGCGACAGCCGTGGCCTCATCCCGCGGAATGCTGCTGTCCAGACCGCCCGCCCCGCGGCCGCTGACGGTCGCGATATCGTCGCGCACATTGCCAAGCGCCTGCCGGTGTACGCCCGTTCCCATGGCAAGCATCGACACCAGCACGCCGACCGTGCAGGTCACGCCGATCAGGATCGTGAGCACGGCCCCGGCTCGTGCGGTGAGCCCCTTGAGGTTGAGGCACAGCAGGGCGAGGGATTGGCGCAGGAAATTCATGACCGCCCTCTAGCGCCCGGCGAGCGCGGCCGCGACCTTGAGGCGCCCGGCGAGCGCGGCCGGCACCGCGGCGCTCATCAGCGCCACCAGCACCGCACAGGCAAGGCCGATTGCCAGAGTTATCTTCGGCATTGACAGCCCGGGCACGAATCGCGCGGCGATCGGCATGGCGGCGGTGGCGAGCGCGAGCCCGAGGGCCGCTCCCGCGATGCACACGGTGATGGCCTCCGCGAGTATCAGCAGGAACACGGCGCGGTCCGTGAACCCCAGGGTTTTGAGAACCGCGAGTTCCGAGGTGCGCTCGCGCACTGACTGCACCATCATGGTGGCGATCGCGAACAGCAACGCCGCGAGCACCGCGCCCACGACCGCGCGGATGAGGAAGTCGAAATCACCGATCTGCTGTACCTGCTGCTGCGCGAGCTCGCGCAGCTCACTCAGGCGCGCCGGCGTGAGCTCGGTAGCATGGTGCGGGTGCACCCCGGCGGTCGCAAACAACTGCCGCGGATACGTCCGCGCGAGCGCGATTGCACTTTGGGTACTCGCCAGTGTGGAGCCCGTGACCAGCATCTGGATCACACCCGCCGCGCGGGCGCGTTGGATCACGGCATCGCGGTCCGGCTCGTAACTGTCGTGCGCGAGGTTGATGCCAATGTCGATGAGCGGCGCGCTGGCAGGCGCGCCGTGCGCATTGCCGCTGCCGCTCGCGGCGGCGGTGGCCGTTGGGCCTGTGCTATGGTCGGGCATGCTCGCGAGACATTCTACTGAAGGTCGCGCGCTGAATACGCGCTTCACCCGCGCCTGCGCGGCGCTCCTCACGGCCGCGCTCATTGCCTGCGTGTTCACCGCGCGGGCCGACGATAGCGGCTGGCGCGACATCGAGAGCCGCATCCAATACGACTACTACACCGAGGATGCGCGTGCGCTGTCGGCGCTCGAGGACACGGTCGCCGGCACCGACGAGCATGCGGCGCTGCATGAGTACTACCTCGGGTTGCTCTTCTATCGGCAGGCGCTGCTCGCGGTCCAGGGCGCCGGGGCACCCGGCGGCGGGACCGCCGGGCAATGGGCCGATCGCTGTGTGGCCCATCTGGATGCCGCCCTGCCGGGAGGGGAAGATTTCGCTGAAGGCGTCGCCCTGCGAGCGGCGTGCCGGCTGGCGCCGCTCTCGAGCGGTGAGCGCGCAACGCTTGCCGCCTACCGCGCCCACAAGGACATCACCCGGGCGCTGCAGCTCGCACCCGGCAACCCGCGCGTGCTGCTCGTCGACGCGATGAGCGACTACCAGCTGCCGCCGTCCTCGGGCGGCAACAAGGAGCGCGCACTCGCGAAGCTGCGGCAGGCCGTGGCGGCGTTCGATGCCGAGCGGCGGGACACACAGCCCGTGCCAGGCTGGGGTGCGGCGGAGGCCTGTGTGCTGTTTGCGCGTGACCTGCTCGATCACGGCGACCCGGTCGCTGCGCGCGACGCGCTGGAGCGGGCGCTGGTGGTGGCGCCGGAGTTCGCCCAGGCGCGGCGGCTTATCGGGAAGATCACTTCGGGCTGACTCTCGCCCAGAGCGGCATGTGCGACACGGGGTGCTTTAAAGCCGGCTGACTGCCCCGCACAGCGCCGGTACGTCTTCCTCGGGCTGGTCCCAGGACACGACGAAGCGCGCCTCGCCGGAGGTCTCGGCGCCCCAGTCGTAGAACTCGAAGCCGCTGTTGCGCAGCGACGCCTTGCCGGCGGTACCGAGGTTCAGAAACACTTCGTTGGCTTCCACCGGGTGCAAAAGCCGGGCGCCCGCCGCGCGGCCGATTTGCTGTGCAAGGGTGTTGGTGCGCTGCGCGTTGCGCTCCCACAGGCCGGCCTCCAGATACGCGAGCAGCTGCGCTGCCACGTAGCGGGACTTCGACAGCAGGTGGCCGGCGCGCTTGCGCCGCAGCTCAAAATCCCGCACCAGGCTTAAGTCAAAGAACACCACGGCCTCGGCGGCCAGCGCGCCGTTCTTGGTGGCGCCAAAGGACAGCACGTCTACGCCTGCGCGCCAGCTGAGATCCCCCGGATGGCAGTCAAGAAACGCGACGGCGTTGGCGAAGCGCGCCCCGTCCATGTGCACCTTCAGCCCGCCGTGGTGCGCTGACTCGCACAAGGAAGTGAGCTCTGGGACCCGGTAGACCGTACCCAGCTCGGTCGCCTGGGTGAGGGACAACGCCGCCGGCTGCACGGAGTGCAGATGACGCGGGTGGGCGGCGAGGGCGGCCGCTACGACATCCGGTTGCAGTCGGCCGTGGGCGCCCTCGAGCAGCGCGAGCTGGGCGCCGCCGGTGAAAAACCCCGGCGCGCCACACTCGTCACAAGCGATGTGAGCCTCGGTGTGCGCGAAGATGGCGCCGTATGGCGGACTCAGGGTCGCCAGGCTCAGGGAGTTCGCCGCGGTCCCGGTGGCCACCGCGAAGGCACGCACCTGCGTGCCGAAGAAGCTGCTGAAGGCCTCGTCAAGACGCATGGTCCATTCGTCGTCGCCGTAAGCGCGGGCGAGCCCGTGGTTGGCGGCGGCGAGCGCGGCCAGGATCTGCGGGCAGGCGCTGGCAGTATTGTCGCTGAAGAAGCGCACGTTGGCTCCAGTTTACGGCGTCAGTCGATGCGCCAGTGGAACGACCAGGCGCCGAAGGCGAGGAAGGCGAATGTGGTCACCGCGAGGTACAGCAGGTGCGGGGCGATCTGCGCAAGTCCCGCCCCGTCGATCATCACCGCGCGCGCGGCATCGAGCACGTGGGTGAGCGGAAACACGCCCGCCACCCACTGCACCCAGCGCGGTGAGTCCTCGAGTGAAAACCACACGCCCGACAGCAGCATCATGGGCCAGGTGAGGAGGTTCAGCACCCCGCCGACGAGCTCCTCGCTGGAAAAGCGCGCCGCGACCGTGAGTCCCAGCGCGATCAATGACAGGGCGCCCAGGATCAACAGCAAAGCCAGCAGCGCGACGTTGCCGGCGGAATGAAAGCCGATGATGGTACCGATGCCGACGTAGAGGATGGTGGTCACGGTGAGAATGATCGCCAGGCGTGACAGCACCTGGGCGCCGAGGAATTCGAAGGCGCTCAAGGGGGTCGCGTGCAGGCGCTTAAGGAAGCCGCTCTTGCGATAGCGCACCACGACGTAGCCCACGCCAAAGAGGCAGCTGAACATCAGGTTCATGCCGAGGATGCCCGGGAACAGCCAGTCGATGTAACGCACCGCAACCCCGGTCACGGGCTGTCGCTGCGCGCCGGGGACCGCGGCGAGCAGCAGCTTCTCGACGATATAGCCCTTGGGGGAATCGGTATTGACCCAGTAACGCGTGGGGGAGCGCAGGTCGAGCAGCAGATCGAGTGTCTGGTGGGTGAGCTTGCGCAAGGCCGCGGCTTCATCCGGCGTGGCGACGAACTCCACGTATCGCTCACGCAGGAAGGGCTGCGATGCCTTGTCGATATGCTCGGCGAGCACGCCGACCTTGAACAGCGGCCGCGGCGGACCTGCGAACACGAACCCCATGCCGACCACCAGCGCGATGGGCAGGAGAAGCGTGAACAGCAGCGTGCTGCGATCCCGCAGGAACTCGAGGTTACGCGCGTGCCAGACGGACAGCAGGCGGCGGATCACGGCCGCAGCTCCTTGCCGGTGAGCGCCAGAAACAGATCCTCAAGATTCGCCGGCCGGATGCGCAGGTTGGTGAGTGGTACGTGCGCCGCCAGCAGCGTCCGCAGCGTGCCCTCGAGGTCCTGGGTCGTGATCTCGATGCGATCGCGCGCCTCGAGAAGCTTCAGGGGCAGCTCGCGCGCGCTCGATGGAAAATCCTGCCGCGGCAGTTCCAGCAGAACCTCTGCGAAGTGCTCGCGTAACAGGCGCTGCGGCGGCCCCTGGGCGACGATGCGGCCGCGATCCATGATCGCCACCTCATCGCACAGCAGTTCCGCTTCCTCCATGTAGTGGGTGGTGAGAATGATGGTCTTGTGGCGTGCCTTGATGGACTGCACCAGCTCCCAGAAATTGCGCCGCGCCTGCGGATCAAGTCCGGTAGTGGGCTCATCGAGAAACAACACCGCCGGGTCGTTGACGAGCGCGATCGCCAGCAGCAGGCGCTGCTGCTGGCCGCCGGAGAGCTTGCGGCTGTCGCGCCCGGCGAGCGCCTCCAGAGCGCAGACTTTCAGCACCTCGTCGACGTCAAGTCCGGAGCTGTAAAGTCCGCGGAAGAGCGCAATGCTCTGGCGTACCGTGAGGAAGTCCTGCAGCGCGGTCTTCTGAAAAAGAATGCCGGCCTCTTCGCGAAAGCGCGCGCCGAGCAGCTCGCCGCGGTAGCGAATCTCCCCGGAGGTCGCGGGCAGGATGCCTTCCATGATTTCGATGGTGGTGGTCTTGCCGGCGCCGTTCGGCCCCAGGAGGCCAAAGCACATGCCCGGGGGCACGCTGAACGACACGCCCGCGACGGCGGTCGTGGCGGGGTATTGTTTGACGAGATCGCGGACTTCGAGGATGGGGGTGCTCAAGCAGCGCGATGCTAACCGGTTTAGCGTGCCGACGTCTGCCCCTGGTCCATGGGGCGGTTGGTTCCGCAGTGTTAACGCGCCCTAAGCGTGTAACATCACGGTCATGGCCAGCCGCGAATACGACAAATCCGAGCGCGTGGAACTCGCCGACGAAGCGGTGCACTGGGATCTGGGGTCCTCGCTTTCCTACGGGGAATACCTGCACCTGGAGAAGCTGCTCACGGCGCAGCAGCCGCTGTCGAGCGAACACAACGAGATGCTGTTCATCATCGTGCATCAGGTGTCGGAGTTGTGGATGCGGTTGATGCTGCACGAGCTGACGGCGGCGCTGGCGTGCATACGGCACGATGACCTGGGGCCGGCGCTGAAGATGCTGGCGCGCATCTCACGCACGCAGACGCAGCTGCTGTCGGTGTGGGACGTGCTGTCCACCATGACACCGTTCGAGTATTCGGCGTTTCGCAATGCCCTCGGACGCTCCTCGGGCTTCCAGTCGGCGCAATACCGCTTGCTCGAGTTCCTGTTCGGCAACAAGAACGCGCAGATGCTGGTGGTGCACGAGCGCGACCCGGCCGATCACGAGACGCTCGCGCGTGCGCTTGCGGCGCCGTCGCTGTACGACGAAGTGCTGCGCCTCTTAAGCCGCCGCGGCTACGGCATTCCCGAGGACTACCTGACGCGCGACTTCAGCGAGCCGTACCAGGCGAGCAAGCAGGTGGCCGGAGCCTGGCTGGGCGTGTATCACAACGCGGACAAGGGGTGGGATCTGTACGAGCTTGCCGAGCGCCTCGTGGATCTCGACCACAACTTCCAGCTATGGCGCTTCCATCACCTGAAGACAGTCGAGCGCATCATCGGTTACAAGCCCGGCACGGGCGGCACCGGCGGGGTGTCCTACCTCGCCAAGGCGCTCGAACTTAAGTTCTTTCCGGAGCTGTGGCAGGTCCGCACCTCGATGTGACCGGCTATCTGATGCCGGTTGTTACCGGGGAGTCGCGATAGTATTCCGGGAACAGCACCTTGAGGTTCCGGATCTTCGGCAGATCGTTGATCACGATGTATGGGTACTGCGGATTCTTCAGGTAAAAGTCCTGGTGGTACCCTTCGGCCGGATAGAAACCCCTGAGTGCATCGACGCGCGTCACCACGGGAGCCGCGAACGATTTGCTCTGGTTCAGCTGGGCGATATAGTTCTCGGCAATGCGCCGCTGCGTCGCATCGGCGTAAAACACCGCCGAGCGGTACTGCGAGCCACTGTCCGGACCCTGGCGGTCGAGCTGCGTAGGATCGTGCGCCACTGAGAAATATATCTGCAGCAGCTCGCCGTAGGTCACCTCGCGCGGGTCGAAGGTAATCTGTACCGACTCGGCGTGGCCGGTGCGGCCGGTACTCACCTCCTCGTACTGGGCTGTTGGTCTTGAGCCGCCGGCATAACCAGCCAATACCTCATGGACCCCGCGCACGTGCTCGAAAACACCCTGCACACCCCAGAAGCAGCCACCGGCAACCACCGCGGTTTGCAGGGCACCGTCCTTCTTGGGATTGTCGAGCGCCGGTGGGGGCACCACGACCGCCGGCTCGGCGCCCCGGGTCGCGCTGATCCAGCCGACCCCGACAACCAGTGCCAGCGCTGCGACGGATGCGATCAACAGTTTGTTGGCTGACATGTCAGTTCTCGTTGTGTGACTGTGGTGGTATCAGCGGCGCGCGACGAAGGTAAGGGCCACCGAGTTCATGCAGTAGCGCAGCCCGGTCGGCCGCGGGCCGTCGTCAAAGACGTGACCCAGGTGCGCGTCACAGCGTCGGCACGACACCGCGATCCGCTGCATTCCAAGACTGCTATCGGAGCGTTCCACGACGTTGAAACGCGAAATCGGGCGCCAGAAGCTCGGCCAGCCGGTGCCGGAATCAAATTTCGTTCGCGAATCGAACAGCATCGTGCCGCAGCAGATACAGCCATACAGACCATCGGCATGGTTGCTGTCGTATGCACCACTGAAGGCGGCTTCGGTTCCTTCGTGACGGGTAACGCTGTACGCGAGCGGCGACAGCTGTTGACGCCACTGCNNCACGGCTCGTGCCGTCCGGGCTGAAGGCCTCGATGGGTACGCTGTCATCGGCGGCGGGGGCCGGCGTCGACGCCGCCCGAGCGATCCGGTAACCCGTCGCGGCGATACCGCAGGACAGGGCGTATCGGAGGAGGAGTCTGCGCGACGGGTCGTGGCTCATGGGTCGGTCTCCGTTCAGCCGAAGGTAAAGGAATACGCCTGCACACCTGGGTCGAGAAACTCAATCGCGAACGTGTGGTCCGCGACGGGATCGGACTGGCGCAGCAGCTGATACAGCCGTTGCTCGCTCACGCTACCGCTGCCGTCGGGCTGGACATCGGTACCACGATCCGCGCCCGGCTCGTGCCCGTCGATGCTGACGCGGAAGCGAACCGGATGGCGCGCGTCGCCCGTGCCCAGGACCAGGTGCAGGTCGCGCGCATGGAAACGAAACACAATCAGCGCGCCGGCTGTAGTGGCCACGGCCTTTTCGCCATCCACCCGCCAGACGCCGGACAACGCCCATTGGTTCAGCTGCAGCACGCCTGGCGCGGCGTACGGGCGCGGTGCATCGCGCACCAGGCCGCCGGCGGAGGCAAAGTTCGCCGCGCGCGCGTATCCAAGGTAGGTTTCCGGGGAGTTCACGCCGGACGCGCTGGATGCCGCCTGCACCCCGGCGCCTTGAATCAGCGGTGCAGCGGCAGTCAGATGCGTCGCCCCCGCTTCGGTCAGCAGGCGGCGTATGAGCTGCTCTGACCCCGCATAGTCGCCCTCGCCGAAGTGATGGCCGCGGATGTTGCCCTGCGCGTCGATGAAGTAATGCGCCGGCCAGTAGTGGTTGCCGAATGCCTTCCAGATGGCGTAGTCGTTGTCGAGGGCCACCGGATAGGTGATACCCAGATCGTGCACCGCACGCGTTACGTTCCCCACATCCTTCTCGAAGGCGAATTCCGGTGCGTGCACGCCGATAACCACCAGCCCTTGCGCGCGGTAGCGCTCATACCAGCTCTTCACATAGGGCAGTGCGCGCAGGCAGTTGATGCAGGAGTAAGTCCAGAAATCGATGAGCACGACTTTGCCGCGCAGACCTTGCGCAGTGAGTGGCGGCGAATTCAGCCACGCAACCGCGCCGTTCAGCGCCGGCAGCGTTCCCTCGACCGGCAGCGTCCCTGCGGACCCAACAGCCAGAGCGTCGCCGCCCGCTTCCCGGGGGGCCACGCGCTCGATCAGCGCCTGCTCAATACGCGTCGTGTTGGCAACGGACAGACGCGTCAGCGTGCCGGTGTCCCAACCCAGCGCGATGGCCGCCACGGCCACCAATACGCCAACCCCAAGGACGCGCCGCAGCCACTCGCCCGCGCCGAAGGAGCGCTTCATGGCGGCGATGACGCGGGTGCTGGCGGCGGCTGCAATGCCTAACGAACTCGCGGCGCCGAGCGCATAGGCCAAGAGCAGCACGCTGGTTGCCACGCTCGGGCCGCGCAGGGCCGCACCCGTCAGGATCAGGCCCAGGATCGGCCCGGCGCACGGCGCCCACAGGAAGCCGGTTGCGACACCGAGCAGCAGCGAAGGAGCCACACCGGACGCGCCGCCAGCGGTGCCGGAGGCGAGGCGGGCGCCCAGTGCCACNNCGGCAAAGCGCCGCGAGAGCAGTGCCAGCGCGCTCACCGCCAGCAGCGCCATGGCGACCACCCGGCCGTAGTCGTTGAGGTGTACGGCCCAGGCGCCGCCAACCGCGGCCAGTGTCGAAATCGCGGCGAAAGTCGCCGCCATGCCGATCAGCAACGGCAGGGTGCTGCGGGTAAATGGCTGTTCGGTACGTGCGAATACAAACGGCAGCACCGGCAGAATGCACGGACTCAGAATCGTGAGCGCGCCACCGAGAAATGCCAATACCGCGACGATCATTCAGACTCCGTCATGAGCAGGCCACGCGGCGGCATGGCGCGCGTCGCATGAGGTTGNNCGACACACAAATAGACCCAGGCGGCGGCGGTTTTATTGCGCGAACCGCCTACGAAATTCAAAGGTCTCAGCGCCAGGTCACGCAGGCCACGGGCGTGTGCGCTGCCTCACGCCTTGCGCTGCGGCTGCCATTAACGAGCACGCCACGCTCGGCGAGTCGCAAGTGCGGCAGATCGCTCGCCGCATTGCCGTAGGCAACAAGGGCGAAGTCCGGATATCGCGCGCGCAGCGCTTGCAGACAGCGCACCTTCTCAGCGCCGCGGCGGTTTGGGGTGGTGAGTGTGCCCAGGAGACTCGCACCATCCCAGGCGACACCCGTGCATTGAACATCGTCAAAGCCTAGCGCTTTGCCGATGGCGGGGACGTATAGGTCGGTACTGGCGCTTAAGAGCGCGAGGGTGTCGCCGTGGGCGCGGTGCCGCGCGATCGCGGCACGAGCGTCATTGAAGAGACCCTTCTCAAGAAGCCGCGGCACAAATCGCGCGGTCCAGGCGTCGACTGCAGAGCGCTGCAGGCCCCCAAAAGTCTCCTGCAGGAATGCGCTCTTGAGCTCGCCGTGATCACAGCGTCCGAGGGCGAAGCGCGCCAGCGCAGGCAGTACGCGCGGCAGCCGCAACATGCGTGCCGGATGGCGCAGCAGCAGTCCGAGCGCGAAAGGAGCGAGTGTGTTGTGACGCGTGATCGTGCCGTCAAGATCAAACAGCGCGACCAGCGGCGCGGGCGTGCCAGGCACGCCCCCCACCTGGGTGTGCGCGCCGGGGTCGGTCAGGCGGCGTTGCCCGCTGTGGCGAGCTGCCGCAACACGTACTGCAGGATGCCGCCGTGCCGGTAGTACTCGCGCTCCTTCGGCGTATCGATGCGCAGGCGCGCTTTGAAGGTGATCGGTGAGCCTTTCTCGGGCGTGGCAGTGACGGTGACCTCGCGGGCATCGCCGGTGCTCAAGCCTGCAATGTCGAACACCTCGCGACCGGTGAGCTTCAGGCTTGCCGCGTTCTGCCCGGGCAGGAACTGCAGCGGTGCCACACCCATGCCGATGAGGTTCGAGCGGTGAATGCGCTCGTAGCTCTCGGCGATGACCGCCCGGACACCCAGCAAGAGCGTGCCCTTGGCCGCCCAGTCGCGCGAGGAGCCCGTGCCGTATTCGCGCCCGGCAAGCACGATGAGCGGCGTGCCTTCTTTCTTGTAGCGCATGGCGGCATCGTAGATGGAGGACTGCTCGCCATCCGGCAGGTGCACCGTGACACCGCCTTCCACGCCTGGCACCAACAGGTTACGCAGCCTTATGTTCGCGAACGTGCCGCGCATCATCACTTCGTGATTGCCGCGCCGTGCACCGTAGGAATTGAAGTCCTTGGGCGCGACACCCTGCTCGACGAGATAGCGCGCCGCCGGACTGCTCTTGGCGATGTTGCCGGCGGGAGAGATATGGTCGGTCGTCACCGAGTCCCCCACCATCGCCAGCACACGCGCGCCGCGCACGTCCGCCAGCGGCGCGGGCGTCATGCTCATGCCGTCGAAGTAGGGGGGGTTCTTCACGTAGGTGGAGGCAGTGTCCCAGGTGTAGCGCTGACCGGCGGGGACCTTGATGCTCGCCCAGTTGTCATCACCCTTGAACACGCTGGCGTAGCTGTCGCGGAACATCTGCGCATCGATGCAGCTCTTGAGGAGCTCCTGCACTTCGATATCGCTCGGCCAGATGTCGGCGAGAAACACGCCTTTGCCGTCCCGGTCCGTGCCGAGGGGCTCCTTCGTGAGGTCAATGTCGAGCGTGCCGGCGAGCGCGTACGCGACCACCAGCGGCGGGGAGGCGAGGAAATTCATGCGCACTTCCGGGTGCACGCGCCCCTCGAAGTTGCGGTTGCCCGAGAGCACCGCGCAGGCGGTGAGATCCCCCGCCTTCACGGCAGCGGAGATCTCCGGCTTCAGGGGGCCGCTGTTGCCGATGCAACTAGTACATCCATAGCCTACGACGTCAAAGCCTAGCGCGGCGAGATCATCCAGCACGCCGGCCTTGGTGAAGTAATCCGTCACCACGCGTGAGCCGGGAGCGAGACTGGTCTTCACCCACGGTTTGGCGGTGAGTCCGCGTGCGCGCGCCTTGCGGGCGAGGAGCCCGGCTCCCAGCATTACGACCGGGTTGGAGGTGTTGGTGCAGCTGGTGATGGCGGCGATGAGCACCGCGCCGTCTTTCAGGTCGACCTGTTTGCCGTCAAGCGCAGCGGCGGCGACACCGTTGCCCGTCGAGTTGCGGGCCGTGCGCTCGCTATCGGCCTTCTTTGCGTTAGTTTCGTAGACCTGCTTGGCGATCTTCAGCGGCACGCGATCCTGCGGGCGCCGCGGTCCAGCGAGGCTCGGCTCGACGCTCCCAAGATCGAGCTCCACCACGTCGGAATACGCAGCGGGGGGTTGGCCGTTTTCACGCCAGAGACCCTGAGCCTTGGCATAGGCGGCGACGAGTTCGATCTGTTCCGGCGCGCGGCCGGTGAGTTCGAGGTAGCGCAGCGTTTCCGCATCAATCGGAAAGATCGCACAGGTGCTGCCGAATTCCGGCGACATGTTGGCGATGGTGGCGCGGTCGGCAAGCGGCAGATCGCGCAAGCCCGGGCCGAAGTACTCCACAAATTTTCCCACGACGCCATGCTTGCGCAACATCTCCGTAATCGTAAGCACGAGGTCGGTAGCAGTAGCGCCTTCGTGCAGGCGTCCCGTAAGCTTCACGCCGACGACGAGCGGAATCAACATCGAGACCGGCTGCCCAAGCATGGCGGCTTCGGCTTCGATGCCGCCCACGCCCCA
>PMHN01000184.1 GCA_003156695.1 Gammaproteobacteria bacterium | reverse complement strand
AAGCTCGTGGCGGCCGCTGAAGCGGCTCGCCAGCACCAGCTGGTACACGTCCCCGGCAGCGATGTACTCCTGAGTGCGCCTGACGCCGGCCAGGTAGTCGGCGCGCGGCCAGGCGGCCGTGGGCGGCGCGTAGCGCCCGGCGCGCCGGTGGTGCGGCAAGCCGCCGCGCAGCGCCTGTACCACTTCCTTGCGCAACGAGCGCCGCTCGTCCTCGGAGCCGGCATGCATGAGTGCGATGCCGCGCGTCAGGTGATCAAATATCAGCACCGAACGCGGTGCGACGTAGTGCAGCGCGGGCACGCCACTGGCACGCCCGCGTGGCACCGGCAGCCGCTCAAAGTAGCGCACCACATCGTAGGCGGCGTAGCCGACCAGCCCGCCGGCGAGCGGCACGCCGGTGATGTCGGGTTGGGGTTTGGGCGCTGAGTGCAATGCGGTGCGCAACGCGGCCAGCAGTTCCGGGCCGCTGGCGGGCAGCGGGCGGCGCTCGCGTCCGAGCGTAAGGCCCGTGTCATCAAGGCGCACCTCGAGGCCGGTGCCAAAGCCGATGAACGAGTAACGCGCCAGCCGTTCACCACCCTCGACGCTCTCGAGCAAAAAGCGCGGTTCGAATGCGGCGAGCTTCATGAACGCCGATACTGGTGTGTCGAGATCACCTGCGATGTCGAACAGAGCCTGCAACGCTTAAAATCTCCAGTTTCAGCAAGACAACAAAAAACCCATCCCGGGGGGAGTCCGGAGATGGGTTTCTGATGCAGTGAATTCTTTAAGTCGCGAAAAACAGCCGGCCGTCAGCCCACTCCGTTATGAAGTGCGCCACCACCAAAGNNGCGCCGCGCCTATTCCACGGTGACGGTGACCGCGGTTAATCCGGACGGGTCCTACACGGTCGCGCAGGCGGATCCGGATAACCAGTCGGTGGTGGTCGACGGCACCACCTATGCAATACAGACCGAGACGCTGAACCTCAACAACAACGGGCAGGACATCAGCTATAACTATGTCGACGCCGGGAGCAATTCGGTCATCTGCATCTACAGCCCCAACGGACCCGGACCGAATTTTCCGGTGACCGTCGGCATGCCATGGACGCTGGATTACTCCCTCGGCTGTGGCACGCAGGCTGCAGTTGCCTACCTGCAGACCGGCACCGTAGTCGACGTCGAATCCGTGAGCGTGCCGGCTGGCACGTTCAACGCCATTAAGCTGCAGAGCACGATCTCCTGGACCGATGCGCAGGGGACCATGCGCACGCAGACGATCACGAACTGGCGCGACGTGCTTACTTCGGTTTCGGTGAAGCAGAGCGTCAGCATCGCATACGCGGGGACCCTGCCGACGAACGGCTACCCGGTGAGCAGACAAATCGTCCTGCAGAGCATCTCCTAGCGCAGACACACCGCTTCGACATTGTTGCCGTCGGGATCGAACAGGAACGCCGCGTAGTACGTCGGGCCGTAGTGCTTGCGCAACCCGGGTTTGCCATTGTCGCGTCCGCGCGCCTTGAGACCCTCGCGGTAAAAGGCATCCACCGCCGCACGGCTGCCGGCCGTGAACGCGATGTGCACCAGCGAGTGGGCCAGCTTGGCGTGTGCGTACAACCACAGACCCGGGGCGTCCTTGGGACCTAAACCCACCACCGACTCATCGCTGTACCCCGGCTCGTAGCCGAGCGCACCGAGGGCGGCGCTGTAGAAGTGCACGCTCGCATCCAGATCCTTCACCTTAAGCCCCACGTGATTGAACATGATGAACTCCTCGGCTCAAGCGCCTGCGTGCGATGCTACGCGCCGCGCCCGAGCGCTCACAACCTCGCGCGGTGAGACGCGGCTTTTTTCGCTAAAATGCGCGCAGTGGCCGCTGTGGCCCGCGCTTGCCGAAAGTGATGTCCAACGTGAGCTTCAAGGAGTTGCTGGAAAGCTGGCGCGAGCACGCCGCCGCACCGCGCACCGCGGGGACCTGGACGGTGCGACTGCCATTGGATGATGCCGCGCGCCTGGCGGCGCTCGCGGACATGTTTCCCGGTCGCTCGCCGGAACAGCTCATCACGGAGCTGCTCGGCAAGGCGCTCAAGGAGCTGGTGGCGGCGATGCCCTACGTTGCCGGCAAACAAGTGATCTCGACCGATGAGCAGGGTGACCCGGTGTACGAGGACGTGGGTCCGACGCCGCGCTTCATGGCGCTCGCGCGGCGACATTACACGGCACTGGTGCCGGCAGGCGCGCGCACCCGCAAACCCCGGCACCCTGCCCGCAAGAAAACCCGCGGCAAGACAGCGCGCTGACACGAGGCCTGCATGCCCTCTTTCGACACGGTCTCAGAACTGAACTCGCACGAAGTGGTCAACGCCGTCGACCAGGCGAACCGCGAGTTGGCGCAGCGCTTCGATTTCAAGGACACGGGCGCGCGCTTTGAACTTCAGGAACTCACCGTCACCCTGCACGCGCAGGTGGACTTTCAGCTCAAGCAGATGCTGGAGATCCTGAAGCTGCGTCTTTCCAAGCGCGGCGTTGACCTGATATGTCTTGACCCGAAAGAACCGCAGACGACCCTGTCCGCCGCGCACCAGGAAATAGCGCTCAAGCACGGCATTGACGCGGACAGCGGCAGGAAGATCGCGCGGCTGATCAAGGACTCAAAGCTCAAGGTGCAGGCGAGCCTGCAGGGCGACAAAGTGCGCGTCACCGGCAAGCAGCGTGATGACCTGCAGGCGGCGATGGCGCTGCTGCGCGGCGCGAAGTTCGACGTGCCGCTGCAGTTCAACAACTTCCGCGACTAAAGACGCGCGATCACCTTGCACAGCGCCGCCGTGGCGTCGATGACGCTGGGACCCAGGCGGCTCAAGGCCTGATCCTCGAACACCACCAGGTGCTGCTCGCGCACCGCCCTGAGACTGCCGAAGCGCCGCCAGTCGGCAAGCCAGGCGGCGCCCTCGCCCGGCGGTGCGGCTGTGATGATGATGTCCGGATCACGCGCGATCACCGCTTCGGCGTCCACCACGGGACCGGCTTCCGGGAGGTCCGCAAAGACGTTGCGCGCACCGCAGACCTCCAGCGCATCGCTCATGAGCTGCCGGCCACCCACCGTGTAGATGGGGCGGCCCCAAATCTGCAGCAGCACGCTCGGACGCGCAGCGCCCGGCGCGCGCGCGTGCGTGCCGTAAGTAGCCGTAAGCGTGGCGAGCCGCACGTCGATGTCGTGTGCAGCGCTCGCCGCGACCGCTTGCGTGCCGGCGAGCACGCCGAGCCGACGCAGCGAGTCGGAAAGCTCCGCGAGCCGCACGACCTGCTGTTCGTAGACGGGAATGCGCAGCCGCGCGATCTTGGCGCGCTGCGCAGGGTTGGTGCCGGCGGGCCAGGCGATCACCACGTCCGGGTGCAGCGCGACCAGCCGCTCGAGGTCNNCTCATCGGAGTACTCGACCGTGGCAATGACGCTCGAACCCGCGCCTGCCGCAAACAGCATTTCAGTCGCCCCTGGCGCGAGGCTCACGATGCGAAGCGGCGCGGCGCGAACGCTCACCGTGCGGCCCGAATCGTCGGTCACGTTGCGGATGTTGACGGTGCTGGCAGGCGGGCCGGCCTGGGCAGTGCCAAGACACAGGAGCAGCATCCCGGCACCCAGGGCACTCAATTTAACCATCAGTCCAGTGATTGACACGGTGTCAATCTAGCCCCAGCCAGCGTCACCATCAACGCGGAAGTTGAGCGCGGTTTCAACACCGCCAGGGTCACGAGCGCGGTGGTGGAGCGCGGAACGTGTCAGGCGGCGGCCCGCCCGAGCTGCTCGCCGCCCGTGCCCTCCAGCACGCGCGCCACGGCGTGCACGGTGGCGGCGATGCGCACCGCGCTCTGCACCGCCTCGCGCTCCAGGCCGTGCTGGCGCAGCTGTCGCTCGTGGGCAGCGACGCAGGTGCCACAGCCNNTCGCTTTGCACCGCCTCGCGTTCCAGACCGTGGGCTCGCAGCTGCCTCTCGTGCGCTGCGACGCAGGTGCCACAGCCGTTGATGGCCGATACGGCGAGCGCCAATAGTTCAAAGTCCGCCTTGGCGATGCCGGGGCTGCCGAGGACGTTCATACGCAGCCGCGCCGGCAGCTTCGCATACTCGGGGTCTTCCACCAGGTGCAGAAATCGGTAGTAGACGTTGTTCATGGCCATGACCGCAGCTGCGGCGTGCGCGGCGCTCACGTGCGCCGCGTCCAGATGCCGTGCAGCGAGCCCCTGGATGTCGCGCGTGAAGGCGGCGTTGCGCGAGCTGGCGGCGCAAGCCAATGCCACCGCCCAGATCTGCCGTTCGTTCAGACCCGGGGCACCCGCGGGAGTGAGCACCGTGCCGAGATTCAGCTGCAGATCACGTGCGTAGCCGGGCAGCGCCTCGCGGATATTTTCCAGCGTGTTCATGTCAGGCCGCCTTGAGGGTCTGTTCACCCTTGTTCCAGTTGCACGGGCACAGCTCATCGGTCTGCAGCGCATCCAGCACCCGCAGCACTTCCTCGGGATTGCGGCCGACGTTGAGATCGGTGACGTACACGAAGCGGATCACGCCCTGCGGGTCGACGATGAAGGTCGCACGCTGCGCAACGCCAGCCTCCGGGTCGAGGATACCGAGGGCTCCCGCAAGCTCGCGCTTTACATCCGCCAGCATGGGGAACGGAAGATTGCGCAGCTCTTCCTTCTCGCGCCGCCAGGCCAGATGCACATACTCGCTGTCGATGCTCGCGCCCAAGAGCTGCGCGTCGCGTGCCCGGAACTCCTTCTCGAGCTTGCCGAAGGCGGCAATCTCCGTGGGACACACGAAGGTGAAGTCTTTGGGCCAGAAGAACAGCACCTGCCATTTGCCGGGGAAGCTCTCGTGGGTGAAGGATTGGAACGCGTTCGCCACGTCGTTGGAGACGACGCCCGTGAGCGCGAAGCTGGGAAAATGATGACCGACGCCTGACATACCTTGCACTCCTTGAAGGCGGGTTTCCGCAATGGGCCCCCGCGGGATGGAGGGCATGATGCCGGCGGAACTGCTATCATTCCAATCGATTGATTTTATGATCCTGATAGATTTCATGTATAGGAAGCCATGGACCTCAAGCTCAAAGACCTGCGCTATCTCGTAGCCGTGGCGGACGAGCGCCACTTCGGCCGGGCGGCGGCGCACTGCTTCGTCAGCCAGCCGACCCTGTCCGCACAGCTGAAAAAGCTCGAGCAGGACCTGGGGGTGCAGCTCATCGAGCGCGCGCCCAACAACGTCACCCTCACGCCGGCCGGGCAGGAGATCGTGACGCGCGCGCGCCGCATCCTCGAAGCGAGCGACGAGGTGGTGACGCTGGCGCGCAGTCACCGCGATCCTCTCGCGGGCAAGCTGCGGGTAGCACTCCTGCCCACCATCGGGCCGTACCTGCTGCCGCGGGTGGCCTCGGTGCTGCGCCGCGCCCTGCCGCGCCTCGAGTTGCATCTATACGAGTACCAGACGGCGCCGATGCTGGAAAAGCTGCAGGCGGGGCAGCTGGACGTCGGCGTTCTCGCCCTGCCCGTCGAGGCCCCTGGCTGCGAGGCGCGTGAGCTCTACAGCGAGCCCTTTACCGTGGCGCTGCCGCAGCACCATGCGCTCGCGGCCAGAAAGACGCTGCGCGTCGCCGACCTCAGGGACGAGACGCTGCTCTTGCTCGAGGACGGCCACTGCCTGCGCGACCAGGCGCTCGAGATCTGCAGCCGTGTGGGCGCGAAGGACTCGCAGGACTTTCGCGCCACGAGCCTGGAAACACTGCGACACATGGTGGCGACCGGCGCCGGAGTGACACTGTTGCCGGAACTCGCGAGCCGCGGCGCCTGGGGCAGCGCGCGCGGCGTTGCCGTGCGGCCGTTCGCAAAGCCAGCCCCGGCACGCCACGTCGGCGCGCTGTGGCGCAAGAGCACGGCGCGGCAGGCGGCGATCGACGCGCTGTGTAAGGTCATCGTGGAACACGCGCTGTGACGGGCGCGCGCGGCGCCTGAAAGCCGCGCGCCAGCGCGATCGCGCCCAACACGACAGCTCCGCCAACGAGCTGCACGGGCGCGAGGCGCTCATCGAGCAGCAGCCAGGCATAAATCGCGGCCGCAATCACCTGCACGTACAAGGCCACGGCGCCGAAGGCCGCCGACAGATGCGCGAACGCGTAGGCGATCAGGCTCTGCCCGATCACCTGCGCGCACAGTGCGCAGCCGGCGAGCAGCAGCCAGCCATGCAGACTGTCAGGCAGGAATTTCTGTTGCAGGGCGAGCGGCAGCAGCAACACGGTAAACACCAGCGTGGTGTTGAACATCACGATGGCCGTGCCGTGGCGGGTCCGCAGGCGCGCCACCGCCAGCATATAGGCCGCGTAGAAACACGCCGTACCGAGCCCGAGTGCATCCCCGAGCAGCGCGTGGCCACCGGCGCCAAGCTTCGGCGCAAGAATCAACAGCATGCCGCCGAAGGCGCCCGCGAGCGCGAGGAGAAAACCCAGGCGCGGCCGCTCACGCCACAGCACCCAGGCCGCAAGCGTCACGAAAATCGGCGCGCAGTTGGCTTCGAGCGTCGAAGCGGCGATCGAGGTGAGCAACAGCGATGAGTGCCACAACGCCAGGTCACCGGCGAAGAACACACCCGCCCACAGGAACAGCGGATCGCGCGGCGACGCCGGTGCTGCCGGGCCGCCGCCGGCAGGTGTCGCACGTGCGCCGTGGCGACGCTCCAGCAGCACCCACGCCGCGAGGAACGGCAGCGCGAGGGCTCCGCGCCAGAACGCGGTTGCGGTGGGGCCGGTTTCCGACAAGCGCACGAAGATGCCGGACGCGCCGATCGCGAGCGCGCCGGCAAACAGCGCCAGCAACGCCGCGAGTGGCTGACGAGCGGGGGTGGCTGGCGTGTTCTCGGGCATCGTATGTCCGCGGGCACGTCCGCGGGCTACGAATCATAGTGGGTTGCGCCGAAACCCGTCTGGCATAATCGCCGGGTGAAACCTCCCCTGCGGCTGTGCGCCGGATTGATCCTGCTCGGCGCGTTCGCGGCGGCGGCGCCGGCAGCGACGCCTGCGCCAGCCAGCGCGGGCGCGCTGACGGTGGAGAATGCCTGGGTACGCATCACTCCGGGTGCCGACGTGGCGGCCGCCTACATGACACTGTACAACCGCAGCGCGCGGCCGGTCGTAGTGATCGGCGTGCAGTCGGCGCTCGCCGGGCACGCGATGATTCACGAGTCGAAGCTCGAAGGTGGACAATCCACCATGCGTCCGGTCGAACGCCTGGTGGTGCCCGCCGGTGGCAGCGTGAAGCTTGCGCCCGGTGGTCTGCACGTGATGCTGCATATGCTCGCGCACACTCCCGCCGTCGGAGAGCAAGTGCCGCTGGTGCTGCAACTGGAAGGTGGCGCAACCGTGAGTGTCAGCGCCCGCGTTCGCCCGCTGGCTGCCGACTGACACCGCGCCGGGAACCACTGCGACCCGCCGCGCTCAGCTTCGCTTGATCTCCCCCGACTCACCTGCCGATCACGTCACGCCTTACGACCGCTTCGCGTGGAGCGATGCCACGGTCGCGGAGTGGCTCGCGAGCGGCGAGCATCGCGCCGAGCTCACGGCTTACTTTGGCGCCCCGGAGTATCGCGATCTGGCCGCGCTNNACGCCGCTGGCCGAACCGGATTTAAGCGTAATCGTGGTGCCGGGCATCATGGGTTCGCAGCTCGGAATCCGGCGCGCGCCACCGCTGCCGGATGACATCATCTGGATCGATCCGATCGACATTCAGCACGGGCGCTTGCGATCGCTGCGCGTACCCGGGTCGGCACGCATCGTGCCCCTCGGCGTAGTGTTGTTTTCGTACCTGCGGCTGAAACTGCAGCTGCGCGCACGCGGTTTTGCGGCCGAGTTCTACGACTACGACTGGCGGTTAGCGGCTGCTGAGATCGGGCGCGTCTTTGCCGCGCACCTGCGCACCCACCCGGCAGCGCGACTGGCGATCGTCGCGCACAGCCTGGGCGGACTCGTCACCCGCGCCGCGCTCGCGCAGCCCGGCCTGCAGAAAGTCGAACGCGTGGTTCTTCTCGGCACGCCTAATCACGGCTCCTATGCCGCCGTGCAGGCGCTGCGCGGCACGGACGCGGTGGTGCGCAAGGTGGCGCGACTCGCGCCGGCAGATTCCGCCGAGGCCCTGGCTGGCGATGTGTACAGCACGTTTCCGAGCCTCTATGACCTGCTGCCACCGGGGAACACGCGCACCGCGTTGTTGGATGCGGCGGCNNCGCAGCCGCGCGCCGCGCTCCTTGAAGGCTCGCGCGTTGACCGAGAGCGGCTGGCGGTGCCCGATGCACGCTTTATTTCCATCGCCGGCATCGGTCAGCCGACGGTCACCGCCGTCGCAAGGCGCGGCGATGACTTCCTCTATACCATCACGCGCTCCGGTGACGGCACGGTGCCCGCCGCGAGCGCCGCGTTGCCCGGCACGCGCGCCTTCTTTGCACGCGTTGCCCACAGTGACCTCACGCGTGACCCGCTGGTCGGCGCCGCGGTCGTGGATCTGCTGCGTCACGGGGCGACGAAGCGCCTGCCCGCGAACTGGCGGGGCGCGAACCGCGCGCAGGCGCAGGTAAGTGATTCGCAGCTGCGGCGCCTGCATGCGGGCAAGGTGAACTGGGGAACGCTGTCGCCCGAAGAACGGCGCCTGTTCCTGCAGAACCTGAATGAACCGGTGTCACCCAGGCTGCGCGTACCGGCGAAGCGCACGCGGCGGCCTATGCGCATTTAACCGAATCGTGAATGCGCATCGACAATGCGCATACGTTCAGCCGAATGCCCTGGCAATCGCTTCGCGCTGCTGCGCATCCGGCAGCCGGCCGCGGCCGCCGCCGAGGTTATCGCGCAGATGCGCGAGCTTGCCGGTGGCTGGAATCACGCAGGTTACCGCCGGGTGCGACACGATGAATTTCAGCGCCAGCTGTCCCCAGCTGCGCGCGTCGATATCCGCCGCCCACGCCGGCAACGGCTGCTCGCGCACTGCCCGAAACAGCGCGCCGTCCTCGAACGGACGATTCACCAGCACCGCCACGCCGCGCTCGGCAGCGAGCGGCAGCAGGCGCGTCTCCGCGGCGCGGGTCACCGGCGAGTAGTTGAACTGCACGAAGTCCAGCCGCTCGCGGGCGATGACCCGGGCGAGTTCGGCGTGTGCGGACACGGTGTAATGAGTGACGCCGATGTAGCGCACCCGGCCTGCATCCCGCCAGGCGCGTAGCGTCTTCAGGTGCGTGTTGAGATCGAGCAGGTTGTGTACCTGGATGAGATCCAGGCGCGCGGTCTTGAGCCGTTGCGCCGAGTGCGTCATCTGCTCAAGGCCGGAGCGCGCGCCCCGCGTCCAGACCTTGGTGGCGAGCGCGGCGTGCGCGCGCATGTCGGGGGTCAGCAGATCACCGAGTACCGCTTCGGCGCTCGAGTACATGGGCGAGGTATCGATGAAGCGGCCGCCACCGGCAAAAAAGCCCGCGAGCACTTCTGCGAGAGGCGCGCGTTGCGTTGCCGATTCGCTCACTTCGAAAGGCCCCGAAGTGCCAAGGCCGATGACCGGCAACGCCTCGCCGCTCGAGGGTACCTGGCGGGTAAGCAATGCGGCGTCGCCCGCCGCGCCGATCCCTGCTGGAACGCTCATGGCCGCCGCCATGTTGATGCCTCCTGCGAGCAACTCGCGCCGGTTCATGCGACTCTCACCCGCGGTACGCCGTATCAGATCAGTGCGGCGTCCGTCTCCACCACGCTCGCAGCCCCACCCTCGATCACGCGCGCCAGCCCGAGTGCGACCGGAATGACGTGTGTGGCATAGAAGGCGGCGGTGCGGACCTTGGCGGCATAGAACTCGCGATCGCTCCCGGGGGGCTTGGCAGCCGCCACGGCCGCCGATTTCGCCAGCAGCCAGCCGCCGATCACGTAGCCACACAGGCGCAGATACGGTACCGACACCGCCATGCCCGCATCAGGGCGCATCGAGAGCGCCTTGAGCAGTGATTGCGTGGAGCTCTTCATACACCCCACCGCCTCCAGCACCGCCTTGCGGGTTGCGTCCACGGCGGCGTCCGCCGTGGCAAGTGCCGCGAGCTCGCGCTCCATATCGGCGATGAACGCGCCCATCGCAGCCCCCCGATCCTTCGCCAGCTTGCGGCCGATGAGATCGTTTGACTGGATGCCGGTGGTGCCTTCGTAGATGGTCGTGATGCGCACGTCGCGCACGTACTGCGCGGCGCCGGTCTCCTCGATGAAGCCCATGCCACCGTGAATCTGCAGGCCGATGCCGGCGACCTCGTTGCCGATCTCGGTGCACCAGCCCTTGGCGATTGGCGTCAGCAGCTCGCCGCGCGCCCGGCCGGCCTTGCGGGCCGCTTCGTCCGCGCTGTACTCGGCCAGGTCGAACTGGAACGCGGTATAGAGAATGAGCGCGCGCGACGCCTCCACCTGCGACTTCATCATGAGCAGCATGCGTTTGACGTCGGGGTGATTGATGATGGGCGCAGGACCGGCAGCCGCCGCGACCGGCGGCTTGCCCTGCACGCGCGTGCGCGCCCAGTCCGCCGCGTGCTGAAAGGCGCGCTCACCGACCGCGTACCCTTCACTGCCCACCGAGAGCCGCGCGCTGTTCATCATGATGAACATGTATTCGAGGCCCCGGCCCGGCTCCCCGACCAGGTAGCCGACGGCGCCGCTCTTCTCGCCGAAGCCGAGCACGCAGGTGGGGCTCGCGTGGATACCGAGCTTGTGCTCGATGGACAGGCAACGCACGTCGTTGCGCTCGCCGAGCGAGCCGTCGGCGTTCACCAGTACTTTCGGTACGATAAAAAGCGAGATGCCCTTGACGCCCGGAGGCGCGCCGTCGATGCGGGCGATCACCATATGGAGGGTGTTGGCCGTCAGATCGTGGTCGCCCCAGGTGATGAAGATTTTCTGGCCAAAGAGAAGGTAGTGATCGCCAGCGGGCGTCGCGCGCATGCGCACCTGGCCGAGGTCCGAGCCTGCCTGCGGCTCAGTCAGCACCATGGTGCCGGTCCACTCGCCGTTCACCATCTTCGGCAGATACAGTTGCTTCTGCAGCGGCGAGCCGCACAGCTCGAGTGCGTGTACCGCGCCGTGGGTCAGCATCGGACCCAACTTGAAGGCGAGGTTGGAGGAGCCCCAGAACTCCCCGACCGCGGTACCGAGCACCTGCGGCACGCGCTGGCCGCCGAAGTCCGGTGCCGACCCGAGCGCCGGCCAGCCGCCGTCCGCAAACTGCTTGTAGGCCTCGCGAAATCCCGGCGCCGTGACGACGCCGTCCGCGGTCCAGCGCGCGCCCTGGGTGTCGCCCGGGTGGTTCAGGGGATCAAGCACCGACTGGGCGAACCGCGCGGCCTCCTCGAGCACCGATTGCGCCAGCTCGTCCGAGTACTCGCCCAGCAGCGGTGAGGCGCTCAGGCTCGAGCTCCCCAGGAGCTCCTCCAGGACGAAGCGCATTTCACGCAAAGGCGCTCGGTACATGATCAATCCCCCGTGGATGGCCGCGCCCACGTCCAAGGGCGCATTTCTAGTGTAGCCGGTCGGGCGTTGCCCCACCCGCGCGCCTGGCGCGCCGCAACGGCCGGTGCGAGTTGCCTAGTGCCGCGCGGTCGGCGGCAGCGCGAGCGCCGGTACGATGTTGGCCGCCAGAAAATCCACGAACTGCTGCGCCCGGGGGTCGGACTCCAGCGCATCGGGGTACAGCGCATAAAGTGCCGCCGCGGGCGGTACCGCCCATTCCGGAAGCACCGACTTCAGACGCCCGGTCGCGAGCCCCTGCCGGCACAGGAACTCCGGTAAGAGCCCGATGCCCAGTCCGGCCGCGGTCGCCGCATGCAGTACGGCCGGGTCATCGACCGCCAGCTTCGGCGCGAGCGGCACCTCGGCCCGCTGGGCGCCGCGTGACAGGTGCAGGCGAAATTCCGGCAGTTCGGCGGCGTCGGGAGTCAGCAACGCGTGGGCACGCAGATCGTCCGGCCGTTCGGGCGTGCCGTGCTGCTGCAGGTAGGCGGGCGTCGCACACAAAAGCGCCGGTGGCGCACCCAACAGGCGCTGGGTGACCGCATCATCCGCCGGCGGGCGGGTGCGGATCGCGACGTCCCATTCGCCCGCGGCGAGCTGCCGTGCGTCGAGCGCGACTTCCAGCGGTACGTGCGCGAATGCCTCGAGAAACCGCGGCACCAGGGGTGACAACAGCACGCGCCCATAAGTCGGATCGGCGGCCACGCGCAACGGCCGCGCCTCCGGGGACTGCAACTTCGCGATCGCTGCACGGGCGAGATCCGACTCCTCGCCCACGCGCTTCGCGTGCGGGTACAGCAGCCGCCCCGCCTGGGTGAGAGACAGCCGCCGGGTGGTGCGCTCGAGCAGGCGCACGCCGAGGGTTTTTTCCAGGTCCGCGACCGCGCGACTCACGGCCGCCTTGGGCACACCGAGCGCGCGCGCCGCGGCGGAAAAGCCATTGAGATCCACGACCTTGGCGAGCATCGCCAGCTGAGCAGGTGTCCGGATCAGGTTCATGACTGCTGCAATCCCCCATTTGACGGGGGCTATTGTTTCACCTGAGAGGCACGCGCACCAGTCCCCCTAGGCTACACTCCGCCGCATGAACAAAATCTCCATGCACGTAATGTCGGCCGAGCTGTTCTGCAACGCGCTCGAAAACCTGTCCGCGATCCTCGAGAAGGGACTCGCGCATGCGACGGCGCGCAAGTTCGACCCGGGGGTGCTGCTCGCCGCGCGGCTCGCGCCGGACATGCTGCCCCTGACACGGCAGGTGCAGATCGCGTGCGACATCGCGAAGAATTCTGTGGCACGCCTCGCCGCGCAGGAGCCGCGCCGCTTCGAAGACAACGAGACGTCCTTTGAGCAACTGCGCGCGCGCATCGCGGCCGCCATCGACTACATCAAGAGCATCCCCGCGGGCGCATTCGAGGGATCGGAGACCCGCGACATCAAGGTGCCCGCGGGCGAGCGGACACTCGAGTTCAAGGGACTTGATTATCTGCAACGCTGGGCGATTCCCAACGTCCTGTTTCATGTCACCACGGCCTACAACATTCTGCGTCACAACGGCGTCGAACTCGGCAAGCGCGATTTCATCGCCGGTGGCCGCGAGCGCTGAAACCGGCGGCGGGCGGCTGCGCGCTCGCCGCTTATGACAAACAGCGCGCGACACCACACAGGTGTCGCCGTTTTGCGAACAGAACCGCGAGGGAAATCACGGCGCGGTCGGCGCCGCACTGCCAACCTCACTATTCGTAACGGGCGACGGGCGCCCTGCCATCGTGGGTTCAGGACGGAAGTGAGTCCATTGCGACACAAAGTCACGGCCGTGCGCACCCCTGTGGATTCGGCACCCGCCACCGTGGAGTCTCTCGGCCGGCAGCTGAAGGAGGCGCTGGCGCTGCGCCGCCTGCAGTCCATTTCAGTCTGGGATGCCGAAAGCAACGTCCAGTGGTTGAACGAAGGTGCGCTCGGGCCTGACGAGCACACCCTGGTGGTGGAAGCTTTCGAGCAACTGACGAGCGACAAGTCCGTCATGTGTCACGAGACCGGGCTCGAGGATGGGCGCTACGCTCTTTTCCTGCCCGTGCGCGCGCCCGCGGGAGATGCCGTCGGGGTCGTGATGGTGCTCGCCGACGTCAGGTCGATGGGCGAAGGCGCGCAGGAGCGCATCGCCACACCCACCGTGCGCACCATCATGCAGCGCCTCGCGGTTCTCATGAAACCCACTGGCATGTCCAGCGGTTCCATGCCCTCGCTGGCGGTACTGCAGCTCGCGGACGAGCCGCGAACTCCCGCCGCCTCACCCACCGCGCCGCCAAAGCACAGCGCGGCCGCGCCTGCGGACACGTCGGCATCCGGGATCTCTCCCCAGGCAGTTCACGACCTGCTCGAGTTTGAGCTGGTCCCGGAAGAGGCACCGCCGCGCACTGCCCCAGCCCCCGCGCCCGAGGCGGCTCGGCCTGTCGCCGCGCCGAAGGAAGTCCTGGTACTGGAGTTCGCGCCCGATCCTCCGGTGCTGCACGCCGCGCCCGGACCCACCGCCGCGCCCGTACCGACCGCCGCGCCCACACGCAGCGCCCCGCCGGTGCCAGCCAAGCAGATGCCGGGCGTCGCGCCAGCGCGCAGCGCGGCCGTGAGTTCACGGGTGAGCGCCGCGGTCCAAAGAGCGCGAACCCCACAGCCCGCGCCGCCCGCGGCATCCGCACCGCCCGCGGCGACGCCGGCGCCATCAGCACCGCCAGCACCGCCAGCACCCAGGGAACAGCAGCCTGTCCCCACGAGCGCGGCGACTGCAGACTCGCATCTGATTCTCGAAATCCTGCAGTTCGGCAAGCTGCGGCCTGGCGGTCAGAGCCGTCGTTTCCAGGTGCAGGCGCGCGTCGCGCACCGCGATGCGCACCCGGTTGCCGCCGCGACCGACACGCTCATCCTGCAGCGCCTGGTGTCCTGGCTCGCCGCTCATCGCAGCGGCTGGAGCTCGCAGCCGACCAGCTTCACGGTCAACCTGTCGATCTCGACGCTCGAGGATGAGCGCTTCGCGCAGCGCATGGCGGCGACCCTCAATAACAACGGGCTCTCACCCGACGTACTGGGATTTGAGATCACCGAGGCGCTGTGCACCCAGCGCCGTGCGCTGGTCGAGCGTTTCATGATCCAGTGCGAGAAAGTCGGCTCGTGGGTGGTGGTGGATGACTTCTCATTCGACTCCCAGGTGCTGCCGCTGCTGCGCTCCAAGGCCGTGCGGCTCGTCAAACTCGATCACAAGCTCACGACGTCCGCCCTGAAGGACAAGCTCTCACAGGCGCTCGTGATCGCCACGGTGCAGGCGGTCAAGGTGCTGGGCATTCATTGCGCCGCCAAGCAGATCGAGTCCCAGGCGGCCCTGCAGTGGCTGACAGCCATCGGTTGCGATTTCGCGCAGGGCAGCGTGCTCGCCCATGCACAGCCCCTGGAAAGCCTCCTGGCCAGGGCCCCCGCCCCAGCCTGATCCGTAAGGCTCCCCGCCGCTTAGGCGCCGCTGCGACGAAGCGAGCTGCGGGCGCGCCCGTTTGGGCGCCGTGCGCCCCCGCATATGCCATAAGCTTTCCGGCAGCTGCCGCGCCTGTACTATGCGGCAGCGACTTGCGATGAAAATGCCAACCATCGAACCACTGCGCACCAACCGCAATGTGCTGTTCTGGAGCCTGCACGCCGCCGGCTGGGCGGCGTACGGCATCACGCAGTACTTCGGCGCGCTCTTGTACGAGAAGCCCTCGAGCTACGCGCGCGTCATCGCCGTGGCCGCAATATCCGGGTTCGTGTTGTCGATGCCCATGCGCTTCATCTACCAGCGCCTGTGGGGGCGCGGTCCGCGCACCATGATCGTCGGGGTGCTCGCCACCTGCTATATCACCGCGCTCGCGCTGCGCATCGTCATCAACCTTTCCTACAAGCAATTCGTCGAGCCGGACTGGCAGGCCCAGACGCTGTTCGAATTCTTCGGCGGCGCACTGTCGACGACCTACCTGCTGTTGTGCTGGAGCGTGCTGTACTTCGGCATCAAGTTCTACGAGTCGCAACGCAAGCAGGAAGCAGCGATGCTGAAAGCGGTAGCCCTGGCGCAGGAGGCGCAGCTGAAGATGCTGCGCTACCAGCTCAACCCGCATTTCCTCTTTAACACCCTGAACGCCATCTCCACGCTGATCATCGACAACCAGAATCGCACCGCGAACCACGCCGTGACCCGGCTGTCAGAGTTTCTGCGCTACACGCTCGACCAGGACCCGATGAAGAAGGTCACGCTGCGCCAGGAAATCGAAGCGCTGGATCTGTACCTCGGCACCGAACGGCTGCGCTTCGGCGAGCGGCTGCGCCTGGAATACGCCATCGACGAGCCGGCGCTGGAGGCGCTGGTGCCGAGCCTGCTGCTGCAGCCGCTGCTGGAGAACTCGCTAAAGTACGCGATTTCGGCGCGTGAACAGGGAGGATTGGTGCGCATAGAAGGGCGGACACGCGAGGGGCTGTTGGAACTTTCGGTTATCGATGACGGGCCGGGCCTGCGCGAGGACCCCCCGGATGGCACGCGCCGCGGTGTGGGCCTGCGCAACACGCGCGAGCGTCTGACGGTGCTGTACGGCGAGCGCTGCCGCTTCACGGTGCTGAACAGCCATCCGGGTCTGCGGGTCGACATGGCGTTACCCCTCGAAACCGCGGAGCGCGCCGACGAGCAGGTAGCGGCGCGGCCGCCGCCGGCGCGTGCTGCGGCCGGAGCGCGCTGATGAGCATAGGCACCCTCATCGTGGACGATGAAGTACTGTCGCGCCGTGGCATTGAAATCCGGCTGCGGGCCGCCACCGATTTCCGGATCCTGGCCCAGTGCGCCAACGGCCGTGAGGCGGTCGCGGCGATACAGCAGTACCAGCCCGACCTGATGTTCCTCGACGTCCAGATGCCCGGCATATCGGGCTTTGAAGTGCTGGCGCACATCCCGCGGGAATCCATGCCACTGGTGGTGTTCATCACCGCCTACGACCAATACGCCATCCAGGCCTTTGAAGCCCGGGCGATCGACTACCTGCTGAAGCCGATCGATGACGTGCGCTTCGCGGCGGCGCTGATGCGCGTGCGTGAGCACATGCGGGCGCGCAGCGCCTCGGCCCAGCGCGACCGGCTGCTGGAGATCATCGCCGACATCACCGGCTGCGGGGAACTCGCGCTCGATGAACTCCTGGTTCACGGACGCAAGGCGATCGAGGGCCGGCACCCCGAGGTGCTGCCCATCCGCCAGGGGCGCGAGACGGTGCGCGTGCCGATCGCCTCGATCCAGTGGGTGGATGCGGCCGGGGACTACATGTGCGTGCACGCCTCCGGCGACACGCACATTCTGCGTGGCACCATGAAAGAGCTCGAGGAACTCCTCGATCCGAAGCTCTTTCAGCGCGTGCACCGCTCCACCATCGTGAACCTGCGCCTGGTGAAGAGCCTGCGCGCGCACATGAACGGCGAATACTTCCTCACCCTCGAGGGCGGCCACGAACTGAAGCTCTCGCGCACCTATCGCGACAAGGTGGAGTACTTCCTGAGCGGGTCGGCGAGCGCGTAGCCCTACTCGCACGAAAGGCCTGAGGTCGCGGTTAGCGCCTCGGCCGCGCCAGCGAGTCCGCCACGACCCAGGCGGCGCCGGTCAGGGCGAGATTCACGGCGTTCTCGTTCCAGATCCAATGGTTGGAGGGATCGGCCAGGAGCATGCGTATGTGCACCAGCGGAGTGAAGGATGCGAACATGACGGTCAGCAGGATCGCGGCGAGGCGGGCCTGCACGCCCGTCAGGATCGCAATGCCCGCCGCGATGTGGGCAACCCCGGTCGCATAAGCCCAGAACTCCGGCCCAGGCGGCAGCCATTTGGGGACAAGCGGGGCGGTCAGGTTCATATAGACAAAATGCGNNCGAACGCCAGCTGGCCCAGGCGCGTGAGGCGCGCGGCCAGGGCGGCATCGATCCTGGCGCTGGCGGCGTAGACGATCAACCCGCCCGCCGTGATCGCGAGCTCTATGGCGCCGCTTTCGTACGGACCGTACTCGGCGTAGTGGGCGAGCAGCACACTGCCGTTCATCAGGATGACGACGATGAGCGAAAAATAGGCGGTGAGCGCTGCTGCGCCCCAGGCCAGGGTCCGACGCCACTCGACGGCCGCGCCTGCGACGAGCATGAACGCAGCGGCGGCATATGCCAGGGCGGTGCGGTGGGGGAAGTCCTCGGGAACCGGCTGCCCCGGGTGAAAGTCCCCGAACGCCAGGCAGACCAGGCCCACCGCCATCATGCCCAGCCCGTAGACGCGCCAGCCGAAGACCCTCGTCACTTTTTCTGTGCTCATGACTCTTCCCGCTTGAGTTGCCAGCGCTTGGGCCAGAATGATGATTATGCCCCCGAAGCTGCCACGTTCGACTTTCCGAACGTCAGCACGACCGTCCTGCTGCGCACCTGTCCCAATCGCGCGCTGCCGCGCACGTGCGGTGAGCGCCAAAACACGCAAGTGCCGCGGCGGACAATGTGCCCGCGAACGCGATGCCGCCGCGGGCTCCAACGCATGAGGGCCGTGTTCGTCCTGGGCGGTTTAGAGCGCCGTGCCCAACAAGCGCTGCAGGCCGAACCTGTAGTTGCGACTCAGTTTCAGTTCCGTACCGTCGAGCAGCACGACTGTAAATTCCCCCTTCGACAACGGCAGCAGTTCGCGCACGCGATAGATGTTGACCAGCGTAGAGCGATGTATGCGCACGAAACCCGAAAGTGCCAGGCGCGCTTCCGCAGCCACGATGGTCTCGCGCAGTAGCCAGGTCTTGGCACCGACGTGCGCTGACACGTAATCCCCATCGGCTTCGACCCAGTCGATCTCGGCGACGTTTACAATGACGACGCGACCCTGTGACTTCACAGGTATGCGATCCGCCATCGACGCCGACGAGTTCTGACCCGGCGCCGCGCGCAACTCCTGCGTCATTTGCCAGAAGCGGCGGAGCATGGAGTCGTCACGCGCACCCGCAATAGCAGCGCGGGCGCGCGCGAGCGACTCGTTGAAGCGCGCTTCGTTGACGGGCTTCAGCAGATAGTCGAACGCATGGACCTCAAAGGCCTGCACCGCGAAGCGGTCAAACGCCGTCACAAAGATCACATGCGGGCGCTTTGTTTCAGGGAGTGCCCCGATCACATCGAAGCCGGTTTTTCCGGGCATCTGGATGTCCAGGTACACCAGTTCCGGCTCCGCCGCGTTGATCGCCCTGATAGCCTCCTCACCGCTCCCGCACTCGGAGACGATCTCGACATCTCCCGCACGCTTCAACAGCGCGCGAATACCGCGACGCGCGGGATCCTCGTCGTCGACAATGATGGCGCGCAGGGTCATACCGCGACCGCCACGGGTGTCGAGATGGCGGGTATTGGGGGGCCGGTCGCGGTACCCTTGCGAAACGGCAGGAAGACAATCACCGAGAGGTCGCGCGCGTAGGGTCGCGGGCCGACGGACATGTGCGCGTCATCGCCGTACAGTGCCGCCAGGTGCTCGCTCGTGCCATCTGATTTGCTGGTGGTGCCGCCGTCGGCAGTGACATTCAAGCCGGTGAACAACTCCTTCAGCACCACGTTGACCACGCCCGCGACCGCGACTGCGCCGTACTCAGCCGAGGCGCCGTCGTAAGACCGCGCAACGCGATACCCGAACCACCGCCGTCGAAGGCGAGGCCGAACGACTGGCTCAAGGTGCCTGATCCGTTCGCAGCCAGGTTACGCAGTACGTCGGAAACGCTCGTGTAACCGGACTGCTGCAGATCCTCAGCCGTCATGACCTGTACCGGACTGGGTGTCTCAAAGTCGCGTGCGCTTGATGATCGGAGCCGGTCACGATCACCGTCTGCAGCGTCTGCTCCCGGTCGGTCTGCGTCTGCTCTTGTGCCTGCGCGGCAACCCTGCCGCTGACGCCTGTCAGCGCGCACACCGCGAGCGCCGTTGCGAACAGACTGTGAACCGGTGAGCGTAGTCGAACCATGACGATCTCCCGAATCATTGCTTTGCCCGGCAAGTCGTCGCTCTCGCTATCGTGAAAAAACGACAAGGTGAGAGGCGCGTCGTAATGGAACTCCGAAATTTGGGGCTTGCGAACTAAGGAAAGTCGTATTCGTCCCCGCCATTTACGTATTCGTCTCACAACGCGGCAGTGTGTGTGGAACGCAACACGCAAACGGCATCCCGCGGCCGCCAAAATGTAGAATGCCTCTCATGAGTGGGAGAGCGGCCGCTTGCCGCGACAATGGCGACAGCACCGGAGTGCGTCCTTCACCGGACACGCTGACTACCATCGAGCCGCTCGGCGGGATCCGCCGTGATCTGGGTCTTCTAACCGGCTTCTGGGCTTACGTTGCGCTGTCTAACGTGTTGTGGGGCCTCGGCATGCAGGCGAGCCTGGCGTCGATTGGGGTCGTCCATGTGTTCTCGCCCTGGAACGCACGCCTCATGCAGCACGTGCTGCTCTTTCCCGCCTTGATCGGCTGCCTATGGCTGTCCCGCCGGATCGGCTGGCAGCCGCTCTGGCGTGCGGCACCTCTGCAACTTCTCTGCGGCGTGATTTTCTCGGCGCTCGCCAATCCCGCGATGGACGTTGCGGAGAGAGTCATTGGGCACGCACCGTGGGCAACGCTCGACTTTCCGTCCTTGTCCTCGGCGACCGACGGTTACGCAGGGCAGCAGGGGTTTCTGTGGCTTGCCTCCGCCACGACCTTTCTCTTGGCTTACTTCTTCGGCCTTGCACTCCTCACGGGATTTAACTTGTATCGACGCTATCGCGATGCGCAACTGCGCTCCGCAGCGCTGGAGCGCTCGCTGAGCGCTGCGCACCTGACCGCGCTGCGCATGCAACTCTCGCCGCACACGCTGTTCAACCTGTTGAACACGATCAAGGGCAACGTTGCCTGGGACCCGACCCTGGCACAGTCGATGATTGTGCAGCTCAGCGATCTCTTGCGGCGTGCGCTGCGAATTGGCGAACGTGAACTGTGTCCGCTGGAGGAGGAGTTGGAATTCGTGCGTCTGTACCTGCAATTACAGCAGCGACGATTTGCGGACCGCCTGATCGTGGTTGTTCCTGAACCAGGTTCGAATCCTTCGATCTTGGTGCCGAGTTTGATTCTGCAACCTCTGGTAGAAAATGCGGTGGTCCACGGTCTCGCTCACGATTACTCCCCGGTAACGGTCCGGGTCGATGTTCAGACGGCCGACCAAACGCTGGTACTGCGGGTGATGAATTCCCTGATGCCCGGATACATCGGCGGGGCTCCCGAGTCGGTCGGAATCGGCTTGAAAAACGTTCGAGAGCGACTAAGCATTCAATTTGGTGAACGGGCAACGTTCAACGCCGGTCGGAGTCCCAACCAGAGCTGGGTGGCGGAGATACGTATACCCGTGTTGCATGCACTTGTGAGTTAAAAATGACTCTTAAGAACCCACAACCAGCGCCCGAGCCGGCGCCCATGCTGGATGTCATGATCGTGGATGACGAGCCCGCCGCGCGACGCGCGCTGCGGGAATGCTGCGCGCGCGAGACCGATCTGCGCATCGTCGGCGAATACGGCGATAGCACTGCAGCACTGGAGGCCATCCGTGCGCAGCCCCCGACCGTGTTGTTTCTCGATGTGCAAATGTCCACCCTGACTGGCATCGGCCTGGCTCGCTCGCTCGATCCTAAGACCCTGCCGCAGATCGTGTTCGTGACCGCGTACGACCGCTACGCGATCGATGCGTTTGACGTCTGTGCGGTTGACTATCTGCTCAAACCCTTCGACGAGGAACGCTTTCAGACTACCTTGGCACGGGTACGCCGCCGCCACGATGCGGTGAGCGTGGCGCAGCGGCAGGTTGCGCTGACTGCAGTGCTGGAACAGTTGGAACGCAGTGCCAAGTCACTACGGGAGCCTGCTGCGCGCGTCATCGCTGAATCGAACGGCAGAATGTACGTGCTCGATGCAGGGCGCGTGGAGATGATCGAGTCCGACAGAAACTATGTTCGACTGACGGTTGGGCGCGATGCCTACTCGACCCGCGGCACGCTACAGCATGCGGAAGAGTCGTTGAAGTCGCAGCCGATGCTGCGAGTCAGTCGCTCGTGTCTGGTCAATTTGAGCCACGTGCGCGAGATCAGCCGCACCCCGCGCGGCGACGTCATTGTGATTCTTGCCGGGGGTGCGACGGTGACCAGCAGTGAGCGCTTTCGGGGTTCGGTCCGAAAACAGCTCCAGCAGATGCAAATCAGCCTGCGCGAATCGCAACCGGAGACGGGAGAAAAGTAGACGATCTGGTCGCGCTGGATGGCGCGAGAGAGAGGTTACCCGAATGAAAAGCCCTCGCCCCACCGTCGCTCAGAAGCGGCGGGTGTTTCGAGCGCTGCATGACTTNNACTCCGGCTGTTTCCTCATTCCCAACCCATGGGATGTTGGCAGCGCCGTTTATTTGCAGAGCCTGGGATTTAAGGCGCTAGCGACGACCAGCTCTGGTTTCGCCTGGTCGCAAGGCGCCTGCGACGGCGCAGTGCCGCTCGATGAGATGCTCTGCCATCTGCAGGCAGTGGTCGATGCCACGGATATCCCGATCAATGCGGATTTCGCGGGCGGCTTTGCCGCGGCCCCCGCTCAGGTCGCCGTGCACGTGCGCGTGGCCATCGACACCGGTGTGGCGGGATTGTCGATCGAGGATTCCACCGGGAACCCAGCGACCCCACTGTACGATCTTTCCTATGCGGTGCAGCGGATGCGTGCCGCACGCCAGGCCATCGATCGGGCCGGGGGCGATGTGCTGCTGATCGGACGGGCGGAGTGTTTCCTGGTGGGGCGGCCGGACATCGCTCAAACAGTTGAGCGACTGCGGGCCTACGCGCAGGCGGGAGCGGACTGCCTCTATGCACCCGGCATTTCCACGCGCGAGGAAATTGAGGCGGTGGTGACCGCGGTCGCTCCGAAAGCTGTGAATGTGCTGGTCGGCTCGTCGACTCCGCGCACTCTGCGGGACTTCGCCGCCCTCGGGGTGCGCCGCGTCAGTGTTGGTGGTGCTCTCGCCCGCTCCGCCTGGGGCGGGTTCATGCGTGCCGCTCAGCTCCTGGCATCGGACGGAAGGTTTGACGACCTCCCCGGCATGCCAATGGGCACGGACCCGGATGCGTTTTTTCCCCGTACGCAGAGTAATGGGTGGGCGGACTAGGGGTCACGTGACGAAAGGGAAAATAAAGTGCGTTAACGGTTGGCAGGGGTGCTCCGGCGCCGCAGGAAGCGGCTCGCTACTGCGCCTTGGGAGTCCTTCGGATCTCCCTGACGCCGAGGTCGAGCCGGCGCCGCAACAGAGAGCGCAGGGTCGCGCCGTCCGTGTATCCAACCCGCGCGGTCACTTCCTCGCCAGCCCATGAACATCCTCGACGCGATCGGGAACACGTCGCTGGTTCGACTTTGCAAGGTCGTCCCATCTCAATGTGCAGACATCTTCGTAAAGCTCGAATGGGAGAACCCTACCGGCAGCATGAAGGACCGGATGGCTCTGGCAGTAATTTCTCGGGCCGAGCAGAACGGTCGACTGAAGCGCGGAGATACCGTCGTCGAGTATACGGGTGGTAGCACTGGGGCATCGCTTGCATTGGTCTGCGCCGCCAAAGGCTATCGTCTCCGGATCGTTACCTCCGACGCGTTCAGCCAGGAGAAGCGGGATCACATGGCGGCGCTAGGCGCGGAACTGACGTTGGTCAGAAGCGAAGGAGGCCTCACTACCAGGAAACTTATCCTGGACATGATCGAGGTCGCCCGTCAGCTCAGCCAGGAGCCTCGCACTTACTGGATTGACCAACTCAACAACCATGACAGCATCGCGGGCTACTACTCACTTGGCGAGGAAATTTGGAGCCAAACAAAAGGTGAGCTCGATGCCTTCGTTCACGCCGCGGGTGCAGCGGCTTCTTCCCGCGGCGTCGCCACCGTGCTGAAGCGACACAGGCCCAACGTCAAGATTGCGGTTGTCGAGCCGGCGGAGTCATCGGTATTGCTGGGAGGTGAGGCTGGGGCTCACAGAATCGAAGGAATTGGGATTGGCCGGACGCCCCCGCTGTGGGAACCAGCTCTCGTGGACGAGATTTTGCCGGTCAGTACAGCCGCCGCAGAGGGCATGGCGAGGCGTCTCGCGCGCGAGGAGGCTCTGTTCGCAGGCACGTCTTCCGGTGCAAACGTTGTCGCCGCGATTCGCGTGGCAGAGCGGCTGGGGCAAGGCGCCAGGGTCGTCACACTGATGGTTGATTCCGGCTTGAAGTACCTGAGCACCGATATGTACAGGCGGCGGGAGGGAGTTTGAGCACCCCGTCTCGGGCAACGGACTCAAGCGCCAGAGGTTTCGCTCCTGGCGCGAGGGATCTGAATGTCTACAACGTCGAAATGATCGACCTTATCGGGCAGCTCCAGCAGCGCGAGCCGGTCCTCCGGGTAGTACTTCGGGTGCTGCGGGTCGCCGCCGGTGTAGCGCACAAGCGCCTGCATCGAATCCCATAACGAGACGAACATGACCTCCACGCTCTGCGCTTGATCGCGGGCCAGGAGCATCCAGCCGCGATTGCCCTCGACATCGCCGTAGTCTGAATAGGCGGTTTCCCGCAAAAACTTTTTGTAGGCCTCGGCTTTATCCGCACTGGTTCGGCCACGCCACACTCTGACGATCATCGCTTACCACCTAGCCCGCCGTGATACCTGCGTCATCTTACGTACGGCGGACGCACCGGTCGACCATTGATCAGGTGCGCGGCCCCGACATCGATGGTTGCAGCGACGATGCCCCCTAGGGGAGGTGCAGCGAGGCCTGGCCGAAGAAGTAACGCCAGCCCGCAGGGGTGCGCACATAGGTGTCGCTGAACCACAAGAGTCGCTCGAAGGCGATTCCCCGACTCGTGCCTTTGATTCTCAGGCGCGCCGTCACGACTGCCGTATCGCCGTAGACGCGCACCGTTTGTGTGCCGGGATCCTCGTCCTGAATCGCATACTCAATGAGCCTGTCGCGGGCTTCCTGCAGCTGCTCAGCGCGGGTGTTGATGCGCCCATCACCGAGAACCAGGACCATGTCGTCGTGGAGAATGCGCGCCATGGTTGCGGCGTCATTGTTTTTCACTGCGGCCTGGAATTCCGTATCGAGTCTTGCGACCTCGGCGCGATCGTTTTGCGGCGTCGCCGCGGTCGCCGCGATGCACGATCCGCTCAATGCCAGAAGCGCCGCACACATGCGTCTCATACATTCACCTCACTCGCTGCTGCGCCGTAGACGCCTTGGGTCGCGTACTCTCGCACCATTCGACACGCGTTGCTCCGACGTGCCAAGCCACTGCCTTCGTACTCGTCCCCGGAATTTACGGCTTCGTCCCTGAAGTTCGCGCCGGGTACGCGCCGGCGCGGGACGCTTGTTATACGCTTCAACCGAGTGTGACCGACCGGAACAGCAGTGGCAGCAACTGCTCGCAGCTTTTTAGCAGACCCGGACGGTTTGCAGCAAGCTCTCGCTGCCCTGTGCCAGGACCATGTTAGCTGCGAAGCCGATCTTCCAATTGCCCTGCCGGAGGAAGGAAGGGAGATTCGTGGATGCCCGTCGAGATCAGAATACTAGGAAGCGGTGATGAGGAAGTTCTCGGTAACGTGGCGAGCGGCTTGTTCGACAACCCCATCGACCCCAAGCTCGCTGCCGAGTTTCTGGGTGACCACAGACATCATATGGCTGTCGCCATCCACGACGGGCTGGTGGTCGGATTTGCTTCGGCCTCCACTATGTTCACCCGGACAAAGCGCCACAGCTATGGATCAACGAGGTTGCAGTTGCGCGCCAGTACCGGCGACAGGGTTTGGCGAAGGCCGTCTTGGGAGCATTGTTCGACGTCGCCCGGATACATCGGTGCACAGTCGCGTGGGTGCTCACCGATCGCACCAACGTTGCCGCGATGGCGCTGTATTCATCGGTCGGGGGCACCGAGGGAGCGGATGACGAGAGTACCTGTGACGGCACACTCGGATACACGTTCGTTCTCACCTGAGCCGCCGGCATGGCGTCGGTGCGACTTAGGCGGTGCCCGCAAATGAGACCCGCGTCACGAACTGAGGGTGGGACCGCCTGATCTGTGAGCCATGGCGAGGCCGGCAGGCAGGCGCGTTGCTTAGATAGCAGGCATGGAAGCCGCGTCTCGTCCCACGCTGGAACTCCTTTCCGACCTGCCGGTTGAGGAGCCCCTGGACACTGCTGCGCCGGCTGCGGCCCCCGCGCCGGCCGCCGCTCCGACGCCGGGCAAATCACTCGAAGCCACCAGCATTGAGTTCATCAATCCTGAAACACTGTTCGGACCGGATGCGCATCTTGCTTCCGCGCCACCCGAACCGGCAGTCCCTCCGACGCTGTCGGCGCCGGCGACGCCGGCGGAAAGAAAGCCGGCCGGGTCTGAAGTTGAGCTGACACTCGAGGATCCGCACGAAGTTGACCGGCTGCTGACCAACGCCCCGGCGTCCGCTTCCACTGCGGCTGCCAAGCCGCTCGCCTCATCCGCGCCGCCGGCATCTGCCGCTGCTGCGCCTGCGCAGCCTCCATCCCCGGCGGCAACCATGGTGCCACTGGCAAGCACAGCGTCCCTGTCAGCCGCCGCCACCAAACTCGCCGCCGCCGCACGGCACCAGGACCGCAGCCCGCCGAAGCCGAAAACGCCGGGCGGCGCTGCGCCTGCGCCACCGGCCGCAAAAGTCCCGGCCGCCGAGAAGGCCCCGGTCAAGACACCCGCGGCCGAGGCACCGAGCCTTGCAAGCTGGGCGAGCGCCCGCGAAGCCGCCGCGCTCGCGAAAAAGCCCGCAGCGTCTGCCGCAGCTGCAGCGCCTGCTACACCGAGCACCGCACCCGCCGCAAGAGGCACGCAGCCGCCGAAGGCCACCGCGGTGCCGGCAGCGGCGCGCGCGCCAGCGCCTTCGTCAGTCCCTGCCGCAGCGCCGGTAGCTGCTGCTGCTTCTGCCGCAGGGGTAACTGCGGCGCCGATGGACCGCGACTTCATCGCCCGCAACCAGGTCGTGGAGCGCTATCTGTCCGGGCGCCTGCCGTTGAAAGGCGCGACAGATTTCGAGCGCTTCTGTGCCGAGCATCCGGAACTGCTGGATGAAATCGGGCTGCCGGAACGCGTGAACGCGGGTTTGCGCCTGCTGGAAGCGAGCGGCAAGCCTGAGCCGTGGCAGGAAAAGGCGAGACCGAAGTGGCAGCGGCCCGAGGTGACGCTCGCGCTCGCCGCGGCGGCGGCGGTACTGGGCCTGACGCTGCTGATGATGGGCGGCAACACCGCCGGCAAGAGCCGCCAGATCGCGGATCTGAAAAAGCAGTTGCTCGATCAACCGCTCGACCCGGCGACCAGCACGCGCGAGATCCGCGTGCTGCCGAGCCGCTCGGGTGCATCCAACACGCCGGCGATCACTATCGGCGGCGGCGGCGCGCAGCTCGCCGACCTCAAGATCGACGAGTCGCGCTCGCCCTCCCACACCTTCCGCGTCACCATCGATCGCATCGATCAGGGGCGCGTGGCGGTCATCACCAATCTCCTCAAGGACTCGAACGGCAATCTGCGCCTCGCCTTCAACAGCTCAGCGCTCGGACCCGGCGCCTACCAGTTCACCATCGAAGGCATCAGCTGGCGCGGCGAGCCGGAGCCTGACTCCTGGGTCACGATCGGCGTCGCGCGGTAGTCTATTGGCCGAAATTCGCAGGAAGCGATTTCCTCAGGCCCGCAGTGTCGTCAGCGGCGGCTGATTCACCACCGCGCGCGTGGCCAGCCAGCCCCCCAACGCCACCAACAGCGTTCCCCCGCAGATGCCGATGGCCCACACCGAGGGCTCGAAGGTGTAGTGCAATTCCAGCCACTGCGTGGTGAGAAAGTACGCGGCGATCGAAGCGCCGCTGGCGGCGATCAGCCCCGAGAGACTCCCGAGGGTAGCGAACTCGGCGAGCACGCCCTGCACCACCGTGGCGCGGCTGGCGCCGAGCGTGCGCAGCATGGCGCTCTCGTAGCGCCGTTCATCGCGGCTGGATTGCACCGCGGCCAGCAGCACCGTAAGTCCGGCGAACAGGGTGAAAGCGAACACGCTCTGCACCGCGAGCGCCGCCTTGTCGAGCACCGCGCGCACCTGCACCAGGAGCTCCTGGATGTCGAAGATCGACACGCTGGGGAAGCGCCGCGCCAGCTGCGCCAGGGAATGCGCGGTCCCGGGGTTGACGTAGGCGCTCGTCATGTAGGTGCCGGCCGCGCCTTCGAGCACTCCGGGCGGAAACACGATGAAGAAATTCGGCCGGAAGCTGTCCCATTTCACCTTGCGAATGCTCGCAACGGTTACCTCCAGCGTCTCGCCAGCGATGTCGAAAGTCAGCCGGTCGCCAATCTTCACGCCCAGGGAATCCTGGAACTCCGTGGCCAGGGAAACGAGCGGCTTGCCGGCGTCTGCCGGGGTCCACCAATGACCCGCCACGATGCGATTATCGGGGCCAAGTTCGGATGTCCAGGTGAGATTCTGCTCGCGGGTCGCGAAATTATCCTCGCCAGAGCGCTCGCGCTCGCCGCCCCGCTCGCCCTTGCGGCCAGCGCGCGTGCCCTCCACCGCAAGGCCATTGATGAGCGTCAGGCGGCCGCGGATCATGGGCAGCACGCGCGTGGTGCGCGCCCCCTGCGCCTCCACGAAGCGGATGAAGTTGTCGCGCTCCGCCGGGGGAATGTTGACGAAGAAATAGTTCGGCAGATCGGGCGGCAGCGTGCGCCGCCAGTCGCCGTTCAGGTCATCGCGAATGATCCCTAACAGCAGGAGCACCATGATGCCGGCCCCGAACGCCACCAGCTGTACCACGCTCTCGGCGCGCCGGCGGCTCAAGTTCGCCACACCGTAACGCCAGGCGACGCCGACACGGCCGCGCAGCCGGCCGGCCAGATGCACCAGTGCAAAACCTGCGAGCGCCAGCAGCACGACGAACACCGCCAGGCCAGCGGTGAAGTAACACAGGAGCCGCACGTCGCGCACCACCCAGTAAATCAGCGCCAGCACCACGGCACAGGCCGGTCCAAACGCCAGCACGATGAGCGGCGGCGGTGGGCCGACGTCACGCCGCAGCACCCGCAGCGCCGGCACACGCGAGAGCTGCCACAGGGGAGGCAGCGCAAAACCGGCGAGCACCGCGATCGCCGCCGCAAAGCCGATGGCGATGGGCGTGATGCCCGCTGCCGGCAGATCCGTTACAGCCAACAGGCCCTTGATTGCCTGCAGCAGCCACTCCTGGGCCACGAATCCGAGCGCCGCTCCCACGAGCGCTGCCGCGAGCGCGATCACGAGCAGCTGCAGCAACGACACGGCCAGGGTGAAATTGCGTGTGGCGCCCAGGGTTTTCAGCAGCGCGACCGTATCGAGGTGGCGGTGCACGTAGCGCCGCGAGGCCATCGCCACGGCGATCGCGCACAAGAGCACGCTCACGAGACTCGCGAGCGTGAGAAAGCGCCCGGCGCGGTCGACGGCGTTACGCACCTGCGGACTCGCATCGGTGATATCGCGCAGCCGTTCGCCGTGGCGCTTGGCAGCGGTGAGCCAGCTCTTGAAGGAGTCCACGCTCGCGCGCTCCCCGGCAAACAGTGCGCTATAGCTAACGCGGCTGCCGGGCTCGATCAGGCGGGTGGCTGGCAGATCCGCGGCATTCATGAGGAGGCTCGGCGCAAGCTCGGCGAAGGTGCCCCCCTGGTCGGGCTTGGCGATCAACACCCGCGTGACCCGCAAGGTCGCCGCCCCGATCGACAGCTGCCCGCCGACCCTGCTGCCGACGGCGGCCAACAGGCGCGAGTCGGGCCAGACCTCCCCCGGAGCCGGGATGCCCGCGGCTGGCGCACCCGGCCCAAACGGCTCNNCAACCAGCAGCCGTCCCCGCAGTGGGTAGTTGTCCGTCACCGCCGCGATGTTGGTGAGCTGGCTGGCATCGGCGTTGAAGACCACGGAAAGGAGCGCGGTGCTGCGCGCGGTGCGCAAACCGCGCTGCTCGGCTTCCGTGAAGTAGCGTTCATCGAGGGGCTGCGGGGAGCCCAGGCGCAGGTCCGCCGCCAGCACCGAGCTCGCCTGCAGGGCGACCGCGGCACTGATGCGGCTGACGAGAAAGCCGACGCCGGTGAGGGCGGCGACCGCGACGGTGAGCGCCAGCAACAGCACTCCAAGCTCCCCGGAGCGCCACTCGCGCAGCAGCATGCGCAGCGCCAGCGCCACGACCTTCACGTCAGCCGCCCGGCTTCCATGTGCATGGCGCGCGCGCAGCGCGCGCCGAG
>PMHN01000096.1:10027-10546 GCA_003156695.1 Gammaproteobacteria bacterium | reverse complement strand
ACCTATGTGCCCGAAAGCACACGCGGGGCGATGTTTCAGCAACCGCACGGCACGCTGCAGATTCCGGAGCCTGGGGCTGCTGGTCCGGCCGTCCTTGACGTCAAATGGGGTTCTTAGCGCGTATGCAGAGGCAGCGCGTTCCTAGAGTCCGCCGCCTCTTCTGCCGCGATATCCATACACGAGAAAGGCAACCACAAGGGCGACAACGATCAATCCGATCGGACCGATACCCCAGCCCGAACCCATACCCCAATACAGACCTCCGCCACCACCAAATAGCAGCAGCAGAAGTATCAAAACGATCAGCAGATCCATGAGCCTCTCCTGTTAGCAATGAACTCCAGTCGGCTCCGATTTAAGCCTGATGAGATTCATACAGTCTGTGCGCTATCGAACCCTTGTGCGGGCGTAGCGGAAAGTGCCCGGCGTTACCGCGCCGCCGCCCGGGGCAACTTGAATTCGGGACCTACGAACTCATCGACCCGTGCGCCTAATAGGCCCTTGAGCTCATCCCCGGAG
>PMHN01000096.1:0-10017 GCA_003156695.1 Gammaproteobacteria bacterium | reverse complement strand
GGGGGACACCCGCCACGCTCAACAGGCCGAACGCATCGGAGAAACCGAGCGAGCCAACCATGTTGATGGCGAGTTCCGATGCGCGTTTGAGGTCGTCGGAAGCGCCCGTGGAGACGCTGTCGAACACCAACAGCTCAGCTTCGCGCCCCGCCAGCATCATCGCCAACCGGCTCGTGAGTTCGGATTGCTTGTACAGCGGGTCCTCGGTGTCGCGGGTGATGTAGGTCACGCCCAGTGCCCGACCGCGCGGTTCGATCGTGACCCGCTCAACGATGCCCGCCTTGAGCAAATGTCCTACCAATGCATGGCCTGACTCATGGTACGCAAGACGGTCTCGCAAGTCCTGCGTAAACAGGTCCTTGATCGCAGAGACTTCACCGCCCAGCTGATGGGTCTCGATCGCGCCCAAGAAATGTTCACTGGTCACTTGCGGCTCGTGAGCTTCGGCTGCCGTAGACGCNNGGCGACATGCCGACCGTCATGCGCGCCAAGACCGCCGTGTCGGCGCGTCCGTCATGCGCTAACTTCCTTATGTACAGGTCGAACAGTTTCTGACGCTCAGGCAGGGTGGGCAGCGTGAGGCGCACCCGCATGTCGAATCGGCCGGGCCGACACATGGCCTCGTCGATGTTGTCCTCATGATTGGTGGCTGCCACCACCACCACGTTGTCGAGTGCCTCGAATCCATCCATCTCCACGAGCACGCGGTTGATAATGCGATTCAGCTCCGATTCGGCCCCGCCTATATCGCCGCTGCGGCTGCGTTTGCCGATGCCATCCACCTCATCGATGAACAACACGCACGGCGCGTTGCTGCGCGCGAGTTTGAAGAGCGCCTTGACCTTGTTGACTCCAGCGCCGTAGAAGGTTGCTGTAAAGTACGAGCCATCGACCGAGATGAAATTGGCTTTACTTTCTCCCGCAAGTGCCTTGGCGAGAAGCGTCTTGCCAGTGCCGGGCGGCCCGACCAGCAACACGCCTCGGGGTGCCACAGCGCCGAGACTCGCGTAGTGCACGGGGTCCTGCATGAACGCTTTGACGCGGTTCAGCGCGGCCTTTGCCTCTTCTTGGCCGATGGCGTCCGTAAATTGGGTTTTGGGACGGATAGCAAGCCGGGAAGCGGCGCCACCCATACCGCGATGCAGCCGAACGCCGACGACGCAAGCGCCCACCAACGCGGCAACCAGCAGCACGGGCGACAGCAGGCCCGTGAGTATGTCCAGTAAACGGCGGCTAGCGGTTCGCGGGTCGACCTCGACACGCACCAGGGCGAAGCCGGCCTGAGCGCTCTTGTCGCCGAGCAAATCCAGCGCGGTTCCCGCACAGCCGAGCACCGTACACCCCGGCACAATGGTGCTGCCCTTCTCGCCGCTCTTCAGCGTATAGAGCACGAGGCCGGGTTCGGCGCTATCCAGGCCGACCGCAGACAGATTGCCGGCATTCAGTGCGTTGCGAAATTCCGCGACGCTTTTTTGGTGCGTCAGCCAGCCATCCGGTGCTTTCTCGAACTGCAACGCTTCCGGGCTCTTGCGGGCATCGCTTTCCCGCGAAGCCTTTTCCGTTAGTGCAATGATGCCAAGCAGCAGAAACACGGCTACCAGGACCGCAATTGACAGCGGATAGTGGGAGCGCGCGCCGTGTAGAAGTTTTTTGAGCATTGATCCTTTTATACGGCAAGAATGAAATGAACCTCCGACGGCGTTTCACATATTCACAATGCGGTTGTCCGAGGTGACCCCGGCAAACCTGACCAGCGCGTGGGTGGCGGGCCTTTGCTTCGCCGATGCGGAAGGCAGCCGCCGCGCCCGAGCAGCAAGTGCACTCGGGTGCGGCATGGGCAGGTTTCTCTATCTCGTTCAATGTCTTGTGCACTTGCGCAGCGGCGCGTGGATTGTCGCGTGCGATGTAGTCGTCAATGGCATCGAAGTCGGCAAGCGCTGCGCGAGAGGGTTCTCGGCCATTCGCAGGCTCTTGGCTAGTGCCTACCCTAGGCGGCCAACGACCGCTTCCTTGCTGCCACTTCGCCGACTCGAATATCTACCTTCATTCGAGATCGAAACGTAGAGTTTCAACGAAATTCGGCGCTTCCTGGGAAATCGTAGAGTGAGGGCGCGCCATTCCAGCAAGAACTCACACTCGCGTGTACGCGCTATCAGATACCGGTCGCAGATTTCCGGCTCTCTTCACGCAGTATTGGGAAAGCCAGGAACACGAGCATGGAGAGCGTCAGTGAACCTGCGATCAGCGTGGCCCACAGAATTGGCCGCCGCACGTACCATACGACGGCAACTTCAGCCAGACCGGTGACCGCCAGAACCAGCACAGCCCGTATCAGCCAGGACTTGTGAGTTTGAAATGCAGTCAGTTTCATTCGTGGGCTCCAGCACTCAGCGTCGATTGTGCGGCTAAGGACGCCGGGACTCCAATGCCAGCCCAACGCCGAACGCCATAAACACACCACCGGTCAGGCGATCACACGTGTGAACGACGACGGGTCTCTGCAAGAAGCCGGCGATCCGATGCGTAGCCGTAATCAGGCATGCGAACCAGGCCAGACCAAGCAGTGCGTGGATTGCGCCCAGCAACATTATGTACGGGGCGACCGATACACCGTGCGGGACGAATTGCGGCAGAAAGGAAACATAAAAAATACCGACCTTCGGGTTGAGCAGATTCGTCAGCGCCCCGGTGGAGAATGCGGCTCGCCTGGTGTCGCGGCCTGCGACTTCGGCGATAAAGCTGCGCCGCGGATAACGCATCATCTTGTATCCGACCCAGACGAGGTACGCAGCTCCAGCCCACCGCAGCACGGTGTAGGCGAGCTGCGAGGCTGCAAGCAGCGCCCCGAGGCCAAGGGCTACCAGCGCCGCCCAACAGAAGCAGCCAACCGCGATCCCGAAGGCCGCGAGCGCAGCGGGACGCGGGCCCCCAATGGCGACCGTTCTCAATACCAGAGCTGTGTCCAGACCTGGAGTAATCACCAGCAGGCTCGCCGTCGCGATGAACGCAGCAAGCAATGCATAGACAGAGGTCATCGCCAGCCTCCAAAGGTTGCCACCCGCGATGCGGTCGCCGAGGGCGGGGCTCTGCGCCCCAGGGACGGCGCGGGCGTAGCTTAGATCGGGAAGCCTCGATTCTGTTTCTTCTCTCTCTTGGCGGCGCGCTTCTCCTCCAGAGACTTAGCCGGCTTCTTCTTTCCTTCCTTCTTTCTGTCCATACCCTTGCTCATAGTTACCTCCTCGTGATGTCTATTCCAACAAAGGATGTCCGTCAGGCAATTGATGCGCATACCAGTTTGCGAGCCGATGCCGGATCGTCTTTTCGCCGACCTGCTCTTCCGGCATGGGCGCGATGAGCTTGTCGTGCACGAGCAGGCGATAGACGTATAGCGCCTTGTCGCTCGCCGAATCCGTCACCTCGAACTCGACCGCCTTGCGGCCTTCCGCATAGTTAACGCCAGCGAGCAAGGCCGCCTTGAACAGTTCCGCTTCGTGTTTGAGCTTCTTCAAACCCTACCGGGACTTTGCCGTCACTCCTGTGGGGGTGTCGCCGCGCTCGACTTCAGCTGCTTGCGCCGTGCCGTTTCCGCAACGCGCGCCTGCTGCTCCCCGTGCACCTCGACCAGCGTCAGGCGGGTGTCGCCGGCAATGACATCGAGGATGGGGTGGGTCGTGTCGGAGGGCATGCGCAACCCGTGCACCTTCTCCCACGCGCGGATACGCACGTCGGGTGGATTCAGATCCGAGCGCTGCTCTTCGAGCTGGATGCGCCGTCGCTGGGCGCGCTCCTCTTCTTCGAAGGCCCGGCGCGCGCGGTAGTCGTTGATCAGATCGCCGGCAGCGCGGTGCGGGCTGTCGCTCACAAGAGGCAAAGGCGTTAGGTCCACAAGTTTCTCCGTATTTGGCGCGACCTTAAGGTGGCTGCGCCGGGCATCATCCAGGCAGTGCCGCGTGCTTTGCCGGCTCTGCCGGGAGAGCCAGAGCGGCGGCATCGGAAATTCCAGTGTGCGCTCGCCGCTGGAGCATTGACAGTGAAATCGTCCCGCGCCGGGTCGCGGGCACTAGGGTTTCAGGAGTCCCGCGGCGCCGGCCACATGCGCGCGAGCAGGCCGTCGCGGCGATAAAAGTGATGCCAAAGTGCGGCCAGCACGTGCAGCCCTATCAGCGCAAATAGGGAATACGCGAGCCAGCTGTGGAGGTCTTCGGTGGGATGGAAGATGGCGCGATTCTTGTGCACTCCGAAATCCACTCGGAACAATCCAAAGTCAAACGCGCGCCCATGCCATATGAAGGTCACGATGCCCACTACGGGTATGACGAATAACAGAACGTACATCAGCAGGTGAACAGGGAAGGCGAACCGCCGGGACAGTTCGCCGCTTTCTCGTGGCAGGGCCGGGGACTTATGGGTGACGCGCCACCAGACACGCGCCAGACCCAGACCGAGCACCAGCAGCCCGATGATCGCGTGCAGGTTTATCCAGAATTCGTGGGTGTCTTCCGGAAAGGAGTCGTGCAGCAACCCGATTCCGCCGACGATCACCACCAGGAACACGATGGCCCAGTGAAAGAACATCGCGCCGCCACCATAGCGGGCCGCGGCGGTCGGGGTATGGGAAGCCGGCGTCAGTTGCTGCAATGGCACAGGGCGTCCTTGAATCCCTGCGACTCGGCTATGTGCTCGCTCGCGTCATCCAGCGCCATGTTCAGCGTCTCCTGATAGTTCTCGATGCTGCCGGAATAGCCGTGATTGATTCCCTCGCCATTATCTACTTCCTTCCAGCAGACTCTTCCCGTGGGTGATTGCAGCTGGGCACCCAGGGTCATATGGGCTTCATAGCTCGAGCGGTGCCAGATGTTCTCGACGGTATGCAGTGAATTGAGCGAAACAATAAGTTTCGGGCCACCGCCACCGAGGCTAATGCCGTTCTGGGTCAGGAGGCTCTGGACGCCTTCCAGAACCCAAGGGGCCGGATCGCTCGCCACCGTCACGTCGGCCTTCAGGGGCTTGCTCTCGTGCGTCCGCAGGCCCAACGCTTTTTTGTCCGNNCATCGATCGCCTGCACCTGCGATATGGAGTTGCACGACCATGAGGCGACCACCCCGGCCGTCTCGGTCCTCTGCTTGTATGCGAGCGGTACCGAGAGCGGATCCACCCGCGATACGGCGCAGGCGGACAGGGCGACGGACATCACTACAATTGGGATTGTTTTATACATGCGGGTGTTCTTGAGCATCACTGACGGGGATGATAGCGAAGTGTCCAGTTGCATTATTGCGAGAATGAGTTAGTCATGCAGACCGCTCTCGCCGACTTCATCCGTGATACCCCCGAGGGGCGCGAGGCGGACGCGATCCTGCGCAGCTGCGTGCTCTGCGGCTTCTGTCTGCCCAGCTGTCCTACCTACCGGTTGCTCGGCGACGAACTGGACAGCCCGCGCGGGCGCATCTACCTCATGAAGCAGCTGCTGGAGGGCGCGGAGGTCACTGCCAGCACACAGCTGCACCTGGATCGTTGTCTCACCTGTCGCGCCTGCGAGTCCGCCTGTCCTTCCGGGGTGCGCTACGGGCGCCTGCTGGACATCGGCCGCCGGGTGCTCGAGGAGCGCGTGCCCCGCGCCAGCGTGTCCGCCCTCAAGCGCCGGCTGCTGCGCACGGTGCTGCCCAACGCCGCGCGGGTGCGCGCGCTGCTTGCCGCCGCGCGTGTCCTGCGCCCCGTGCTGCCGCGCGCGTTGCGGGACCGCGTGCCGCGTCGCGCAGAGGCAGCGCCTAATCCGCATCCTGCGTGGCCCGCCGCCCGCCATGCACGGCGCGTCGTGCTGCTCGATGGCTGCGTGCAAGCGGTGCTGGAGCCCGGCATTAATGCCGCCGCCGCGCACGTGCTGGATCGCATCGGCGTGAGCGCGCTGCGCGCGCCGGGTGCAGGCTGCTGCGGGGCGGTGACCCATCACCTCGCCGCGCGCGCCGAGACGCTTGCGCAGCTGCGACGCAATGTGGATGCGCTGTGGCCGCTGGTGGAGTCGGGTGTGGAGGCAATCGGGGTGACAGCGAGCGCCTGCGCGTCGATGGTGACCGAGTACGGCCATCTGCTGCGCGAGGATCCACACTACGCCGCCCGCGCGCAGCGCATCAGCGCACTCGCGCAGGACATCAGCCAGATCGTGAGCGCGCAGCGCGCAGCGCTTGATGAGTCGCTGCGGCAGGCGAACCGCGGGCCGGCTGCCCTCAAAGTTGCGTTCCACTGCCCCTGCACCCTGCAGCATGCGCTCAAAGGCGGGGGCGTGGTCGAGCCGCTGCTGCGCGCCGCAGGATTCACCCTCACATCCGTGACCGACCAGCAGCTGTGCTGCGGCTCGGCCGGGACCTACTCCATTCTGCAGCCGCAGCTCTCGCAACAGCTGCTGCATGCCAAGCTCGCGGCCTTGACGCAGGCGGCACCGGATGTCATCGCGACCGCCAACATCGGCTGTCTTGCACACCTGCGTGGCGGCTCCGCGATACCGGTGCGTCACTGGATCGAATTGCTGGCCGACAGGTTGCCGTGAGCGTCGACGAATGGGGCGAGCGCATGCCGCGGGCGGTCGGCCTGTTCAACGCCGTGGCAGTCTCGGTCGGCGTCACCGTCGGCAGCGGCATCTTTCGCGTGCCCGCGACCGTGGCCGGGCAGTTGCCGGATGCGGGTTCCATCATCCTGTGTTGGGTGGCCGGCGGTCTTATCGCGCTGTGCGGAGCGCTGAGTCTTGCGGAGCTGGCGGCAGCGTTGCCGCGCTCCGGGGGCGTCTTCGCCTACATCCTCGAGAGCTTTGGTCCACTGCCGGCATTTCTCTTCGGCTGGGCGGAACTCGTGGTCGTACGCGCCGCCGCGCTCGGGGCCGTCGCGACCATATTCGCGGAGTACCTGGGGTATTTCGTGCCGCTGAATGCGTTGCAGGTGCGCGAGGTCGCCGCCTGCACCATCGCCGTGATCGGGGCGATGAACTACATCGGGGTGCGGCGAGCCGCCGCAGTGCTCGGCGCCACGACGCTCGCCAAGTACCTGGCGGTGCTGGCGCTGGGCCTCCTGGCGTGCACCGCCAGGGGCGGCACCAGCGCGCATTTCGCTCCGCTATGGAGTCAGGCGCTGTCGCCCTCGCTCATCGCCACCGCGCTTATCCCGGTCATGTGGACCTACGACGGCTGGGCGGACCTCTCGATGCTCGGCGGCGAGGTGAGCAACCCGCGCCGCACGCTCCCCCTCGCACTCATTCTCGGCGCGGCCTGCGTGATGTTCGTGTACCTCATCGTGAATCTCGGGTTCATGTTCGCCGTGCCGCTGCACGAGATGGCGGGTTCGAAACTCATCGCGGCCACGGTCGCGGGGCGCATACCGCTGCTGGCAGGTGCGGGCACTGCGCTCATCGTGAGCATGGTGCTGGTAGCCACCTTCAGCGGCCTGAACGGTTCGATGCTCGTGGGGTCGAGGATCTTCTTCGCCATGGCCGACCGTGGCCTGCTGTTTCGCGCGGTGGCGCGCGTCTCGCCGCGTTTCAACAGTCCGTCGGTCGCGATCGGCCTCGCCACGGTGCTTGGAGTCGTCTACGTGCTGGAAAACGATTTCGCGCAGCTGGCCGACAAGTTCATCCTGGGGATCTGGCCCTTCTATGCGCTGGCGGTCGCCGGAGTGTTCGTGCTGCGCCACCGGCAGCCGGGTCTGCCGCGCCCGTACCGGGTGTGGGGTTATCCCATCGTGCCGGGGTTGTTCCTGCTCGCCTCGGTGGGCCTGATCATGAACGCGCTGCTCACCGATCCGCACAACACGGGAGTCACGCTGCTGATTATCGCGGCGGGCATACCGGTGTACTGGGTGCGCGGCCGGGTGCTGCGGCGCTCCTCTGCGGCGGTGTGANNGAAGGGTCTCATGAGCTCGCGTATCGCCGGCCGCGGCGCCTTCGTATTCGTGTTCATCGCCGTGCTGATCGATGCGATCGGCTTCGGCATCATTTTGCCGGTGCTGCCGCAGCTCATCATGCAGCTCACGGGCGTGCCGATTGACCGTGCGGCCCAATATGGCGGCGTGCTGTCGTTCGTCTACGCGCTCATGCAGTTTTTCTGCGCGCCGATTCTCGGCAATCTGAGCGATCGGTTCGGGCGACGCCCGGTGCTGTTATTCGCGCTGCTGGCGCTCGGCTGCGACTATCTGATCATGGGATTTGCGCCGGTAATCGGCTGGTTGTTCATCGGCCGCATGGTCGCCGGAGTCGCCGGGGCCTCATTCACGCCCGCCTACGCGTACGTCGCCGACATCAGCCCACCTGAGCGGCGCGCGCAGAACTTCGGTCTCCTGGGCGCAGCGTTCGGCGTCGGTTTTATCCTGGGGCCGGCTATCGGCGGCCTACTGGGTGGCCTGGGCCCCCGGGCGCCGTTCTTCACCGCCGGCGCGCTGGCACTCGCCAACACGGCGTTTGGTTACTTCGCGCTGCCGGAGTCTCTGGCGAGCGGATCGCGGCGGCCATTTCAATGGACCCGTGCCAACCCGCTCGGCACGCTCGCGCAGATGCGCAAGCTCCCGGCGGTGAGCGCGCTTCTGGGTGCGGTGTTCGTGTGGCAGCTCGCGCACCAGGTATTTCCGAGCACCTGGTCGTTCTACGGCATCACGCAGTTTCACTGGTCGAGCCGCGAGGTGGGGTACTCGCTCGCGTTTGTGGGCCTCGTCATGGCCATCGCGCAGGGCCTGCTCACCCGCACCCTGATCCCGCGCATCGGCGGGGAGCGCCGCGCGGCCGCCCTCGGCATGGCTGCCGCATTTGTTGCTTACCTCGGTTACGCGTTCGCGACCCACGGCTGGATGGTGTACGTGGTGTCCCTGAGCGCGTTCCTGTTCGCGCTCACCTATCCGTCCATGAACGCGCTCGCCTCACAGCAGACCCCGGCGAACGCGCAAGGCGAGCTGCAGGGGGCGGTGGCGTGTCTGTACAGCTTAAGTTCCATCGTCGGGCCGCCGCTCATGACCCAGGTATTCAGCTACTTCACCGCCCGCACCGCGCCGGTGTTTTTTCCCGGGGCGGCATTCCTCGCGGCGGCGGCGCTCACCATCGTGTGCGCGCTGTTGTTCATGAAAGCGGCACGTGCTGCGCCCGCGGCCGCCCACATTGCTATCATTCCTCCGGAGGTCTGAGTGTCTACCCGCGTGCGTATTTTCATGGTGCTCGCCGCGTTACTGGCAGCTGGCGGCGCGGCGGCGCTCGAACCCGCGCCGCAGGCAACCGCAGCATCACTGCCACCGATCCGTCACGTGTTCATTATCGTGCTGGAGAATGAATCATACGCGGCGAGTTTCGGCGCGCAGTCGGCCGCGCCGTATCTTGCAACCACGCTCACGAGCGAGGGGGCGCTGCTGAGTCAGTACTACGGCATCGGGCACTCGAGTCTCGACAACTACATCGCGCTCATCAGCGGCCAGGCGCCCAACCGGGACACGCAGCTGGATTGCGCGGACTTCACGGATTTCAGACTCAGCGCTCTCGGGCTCGACGCGCACGGCCAGGCGCACGGCGAGGGCTGCGTGTACCCGGGGATAGTCAGGACGCTCCCCAATCAGCTCACCGCCGCCGGCCTTACGTGGAAGGCCTACATGGAGGACATGGGNNCAATATGCCGCGCGCCACAATCCCTTCGTGTACTTTCATTCCATCATCGATGACCAGGCGGGTTGCGACGCCCACGTCGTGAATCTCGCGCGGCTGCCGCAGGACCTCAAGACCAGCGCCTCGACTGCCAACTATATTTTCATCACTCCGAACCTGTGCAACGACGGTCACGACGGTCACGATGGCGTATGCGTCGACGGCCGGCGCGGGGGGCTCACCGCGATCGATGGGTTCCTCAGGAGGTGGGTGCCACTCATTACGCACTCGCCGGCGTTTCTCGCCGACGGCATGCTGGTCGTCACCTTCGACGAATCCGACGGCAGTGGCGCCGAAGGCTCGAGTGCCTGTTGTGGAGAGCTGCCCTTGCCGGGAGCGGCGTTCCAGCCCGGATT
>PMHN01000052.1 GCA_003156695.1 Gammaproteobacteria bacterium | reverse complement strand
TCCCAGAACCAGAAGCCGCCCCAGCCGAGTTCGTAGTAGGCCCAGAAGCTGCCGAGCGCGATGCCGCAGGTGAGAAACGCCCAGGCAGCGGTGGTCCAGGGCCGCGTCCAGCGTGCCCAGGTCTGATCGAGCCGGCCCTCGAGCATAGCGGCGCAGGCGAAGGCAAACGCCACCGCAAAGCCGACGTAACCGGTGTACAGAATCGGTGGGTGAATGGCGAGCGCGGGGTCCTGCAGGATCGGGTTGAGGTCACGGCCGTCCGGCATCGGCGGATCCAGGCGCGCGAACGGGTTGGAGGTCGCGAGCGTGAAGAGCAGGAACCCGAAGCTGACGACTCCGAGGACCCCAAGCACCCGTGCGGCAAAGCGCGGCGGCAGGCGCGCGGAACCGATCGCCACCGCCACCGTCCAGGCCGCGAGCAACAGAATCCACAGCAGCAGCGAGCCCTCGTGAGCGCCCCACAGTGCCGTCACGCGGTAGAAGAGCGGCAGCGCCGAGTTGGAATTTCCGGCGACATAGCTCACCGAGAAGTCATTGCTGACGAAGGAGGCGATAAGACACCCCACCGCGGTCGCGACCATGACGGCCTGGCCGGCGACGGCGGGCACGACGGCGGCGAGCCAGCGGTCGCGGCCCAGCATGGGGCCGGCGATGCCGAAGAATGCCTGCAGCCCCGCGAGCAACAGCGCGAGAATCAGGGCAAATTGTCCAAGCTCGGGCAGCATGCGCTCAGGAGCCCGGGTCCGAGCGCGCCTCGCCGTGGCGTATCTTCAGGGACTTCGCCACCGCGGGCGGCATGTACTTTTCATCGTGCTTCGCCAGCACCTCGTCCGCCACAAAGGTTCCGTCGGCGCGCAGGTGGCCCTGCGCCACGACCCCGGCACCCTCGCGGAAAAGATCCGGTAGTACACCTGAGTAGCTGACCGGCACATCGTGAGCGAAGTCGGTCACCACGAAGCGTACCTCGAGGCTGCCGGGCGCGCGTTGCACGGTTCCCTTGGTGACCATGCCGCCGAGCCGGAACCGCTCACCCACAGGCACTTGTCCTCCCGCCACCTGCGAGGGATCAAAGAAAAAGGTCACGTTCTGGCGAAATGCGCTCAGCGCCAGCGTGCCGGCGATGCTCACGCCCACCACGATGCCGATGACCAGCCCCAGGCGGCGCTGCCGCGGCGTCATGAGTCTTCTCCTGCGGCCGCGGTGCGCCGCCGCGCCGCCTGCAGCGCGCGCGCCAGCGACTTGCGCGCCCAGATAATGTTCAGTACCAGCACCGCGAGGGTCACGAGGTATGCCGGCCAGACGAACGCGGCGTATCCGCCCATGTCGAGGAAGGCACTCATGCGCGCAGCGTTTCGCCGATCCACCGGGCAGCACGCTCACGCTGGAGAATTTCCGCGCGCACGCGCACCAGCAGCACCGCCGCGAAAAACAAGGTGAACCCGAGCAGCAGGACCAGCAGTGGCACCAGCATGGCGGGCGGCATGGTGGGCTTGCCGAGCCGCATCACGGATGGCCCCTGGTGCAGCGAATTCCACCAGATGACCGAGTAATGAATGATCGGAACATTAACCATACCCACTATCGCCAACAGTGCCGCGCTGCGGTCCGCGCGCTGCGTGTCATCAAAGCCCGCGCGCAAGCCCATGAACCCGAGATACAGAAAAAGGAGAATCAGCTCCGAGGTCAGCCGCGGGTCCCATACCCAGTACGTGCCCCACATGGGCTTGCCCCACAGCGAGCCGGTTACCAGCGCCGCCACGGTGAACGAGGCGCCGATGGGGGCGCAGCTGGCTGCCACCGCGTGCGCAACTTTCATTCGCCAGATGAGCCCGACCGCCGCAGCGACACCCATGGTCACATACACCATGAGTGACATCCACGCACTCGGCACGTGCACATAGATGATCCGGAAACCCTCACCCTGCTGATAGTCCGGTGGGGCGAGCACCAGCCCTGCGTAAAGCCCCCCGAGAATGAGCAGCGCCGCTGGCCAGGCGAACCACGGCGTGAGTCGCGCGGCCAGAGCATACAGGTACGGTGGCGAGGCGAGTCGGTGAAACCATGTCCAGCGCATGCTTGCGGCTACTCCAGACTGATGCGCACGGCGGCTGCCGCCGCGAGCGGCGCCAGAGTCACGGCCAGCACGGCGAGCGCGGCGAGTAGCTCGAGCGGTGCGATAAAGGAGGTGCCCCCGATCGCAAGCTCGGTCGCACGCGCCCCATAAATCAACACCGGCAGCGACAACGGCAGCGTCAGGAGCGCGAGCAGCGCGCCACTGCGCTTCATACCGAGCGTCAGCGCCGCGCCAATTGCGCCAATCAGGCTCAAAGCGACAGTCCCTACCACCATCACAAGGACAATCCCGGGCACGGCCGCCGCAGCAACCCCGAGCGACATCGCCGCCAACGGCGCCATCAGCGCCAGCGGCAATCCGGTGAGCAGCCAGTGCGCGGCGGTCTTCGCGAACAGCAGCCACGTCAGCGACTGCCCGGACAGTGCGTACTGCTCGAGCGTGCCGTCATAGGCATCGTCGCGGAACAGAAACTCGAGCGCGAGGAGCGAGGCCAGGAGCGCCGCCACCCACAGCACGCCCGGGGCGATGGCGCGCAGGCGCGACAGCTCCGGAGACACCGCCAGGGGAAACAGCATGGTGACCAGGGCGAAGAAGGCGAGCGGCTGGATCAGTTGCCCACGCTTGCGAAACGCGAGCGTCAGATCGCGCGACAGCGCCAGGCGCGCCGCTGCGAGCGCGGGCGCCACTTCGGTCCCACCGGAAAGAGATGCAGCCGCGGTTGCAACCGGGCTCGGTGCTTGCGCTTGCATGCCAGTGCTGTTCAAGACGCCAACTCCAGCACCTGCGCGACACGTACCGCGGCGGGCAGCTGCTGGTGAGTGGCAACCACGATCGCACCGCCCCTTGCAAGCTGCTCGGCCATGAGGGCGCCGACCACCTGCTGACCTTCGGCATCCAGGTTGGTCGTCGGCTCATCCAGCAGCCACAGTGGCGCGAACATCAGGGCAAGCCCTGCCAGCGCCACCCGCCGTTTCTGTCCGGCGGACAGGGCCCGGACGAGGCGCTCGCAGCAGGCACCCGCGCCGACGCGCGCGAGCGCTGCATCGAGTTCGGCGCCCGCGACCCGGCGCCTGACGCCAATCCAGTAGTAGAGGTTTTCACGCGCCGTCAGATCCGCCTTCAGGGGCGCCTCGTGCCCGAGGTACATCAAAGAAGAGTGATACGCGGGCAGGTCCGCCCGCACGTCGCGCCCCTCGCGCAGCACCCGCCCCTCCTCGGGAACCATGAGTCCGCACAGTGTGCGCAGGAGGGTCGTTTTCCCTGCACCGTTGGTACCGGTGACCTGCAGGCACTCGCCGCGACTCAAGGTAAAACCCACGCCCTTGAGCACATGGCGGTCACCTCGCCACAACTGCAGGTTTTCGGCTTCGAGGTGGTTGACGGGCACGGCGCGGGAGTCTCGCAAATTCATCGGGTTAGCGCCATAACTGCGGTCCCGGTCGGGGCCTTGCAGGCCGTGCTTTCTGTAGAATCGTGACGCTCTCCCGTGCCCGGGTGGCGAAATTGGTAGACGCAAGGGACTTAAAATCCCTTGGGGGTAACCCCGTGCCGGTTCGAGTCCGGCCCTGGGCAGTTCACGGCAGCGAGCAGTTGTTGGCTCCGGCAGACACTCCTATAGTCTCGCCCCACGCCTAATAACAGGTTCCCGCCCATGCGTCGCAAGACCCATATCCTGGTCGTCGACGAAGAGGGCATCGTCCGCGACGGACTGTGCGCCCTCCTCCAGCGTGCCGAAGAACTGCACGTCGACGGCGCCTTCAGCAGCGGCCGGGAAGCGGTGCGCACGCGCGGTGACCTGCGGCCAAACGTCGTGATCATGGATTTCCCGGTCGCGATGAAAACAGGCCCGCAGACCATCGCGCACGTGAAGCGCCGCTGGCCCGAAGCGCGCGTGCTGGTCCTGTCCGCGAGCAGCGAAGGCCAGACCATCGAGGCCGCTCGCCGCGCCGGCGCCGACGGCTACGTGCTGCGCAATGACCGTCGCAGCGAACTGTTCGATGCCATACACATGCTCGCCGGCGGTAAGCACTACATCAGCAAGTCCGTGCTCGACCCTCCGGCGCGCGGCAGCGAGCGGCCCGCGCCGCATGCACGGCGCCGCACCGACAGCGCCGGCATGCTGACCAACCGTGAGCAGGAAGTCGTCGCGCTGATTGCGGAAGGCTATCGCACGCGCGAAATGGCGCAGTTGCTCTCGGTCAGCCACAAGACGGTGGAAAGGCACCGTACCAATCTCATGCGCAAGCTCGGAGTACGCTCGGCAACGGGCGTGGTCGCCTACGCCATAACGCACGGCTACNNCCGGTTCTGATACTCGGCCTATTGCTCTTCCTCGGCGCGCATTGCGTGCGCATGTTCGCGAACCGCTGGCGCGATCGGCAACTCGCTCGCTTCGGTGAAAAGCCCTGGAAGGGACTGTTTGCGCTGGTCTCGATCCTCGGCTTCGTGTTGATTGTGGTGGGCTTCGGCGTTGCTCGCCGGCATCCGGTGCTGCTGTACACACCGCTATTGTGGCTACGCCAGCTCAATGTGCTGTTCACCCTGGTCGCCTTCGTATTGGTGGCTGCGGCTTACGTGCCGCGCAACCACATACGCGCGAAGCTCGGCCATCCGATGCTGGCGGGCACAAAGTTATGGGCGTTTGGCCATCTGCTCGCGACCGGCATGCTCCATGACGTGGTGCTGTTCGGTTCATTCCTGTTGTGGGCCATCGCTGATTTCGCCGTGTCACGCCGGCGCGATCGGGCAATGGGAGTTGTTTATCCGCCCGGCACGCTCCAGGGTGACGTGCTGACGCTGCTCGGTGGCATCGCCGCCTGGGCGGTGTTTGCGTTCGCACTGCACGCCTGGCTGATCGGCGTGCGTCCGTTCGGCTGACGGCCGTCGAGAACGCGGTCTGCCGCGGAGCGACTCCGTCTTGCGCTCAAGCGAACCCGCTCGCGAGGCGGCCCGCAGTACACTGCTGGTCACAACCACGGCTTGCGTGACCAGGATCCCTCCTACGCTCACCCCTCAAAGGACGTCAGCTTGATTCTTCAAGTCAGTCCGGGTAGCTCAGGGTTAGTCCGCGCCGCCGCGGAAGCGATCCTGATTCTGCACATCGGTGGCGCGGGTATTGGCTTGCTCTCCGGCGCGGTTGCGCTTGCGGTCCGCAAAGGGGGGCGTCTGCATCGCTTCGCCGGCAACGTGTTCTTCGTTTCCATGCTGACCATGACCGCGATCGGCGCCTGCGTTGCCCCCTTCCTGCCGCAACCGCAGCGGGGTTCTTCCATTGCCGGCGTCATTACTTTCTATCTCGTGGCTACGTCCTGGGCCACCGTCAGGCGCAAGGAAGGCACTGTCGGCCGCTTCGAGATCGGAGCGCTGCTGGTCGCCCTCGGCGCCGCCAGCGCCGAGGCAATGCTCGGGGTGCAGGCGGCGAACAGCCCGACGGGCATGCTCGAAGGCGCCCCCGCGCCGGCCTACTTTGTGTTCGCGAGTATCGCGGGGCTTGCCGCCACCCTGGATCTGCGAATGATTCTGCGCGGCGGTGTGTACGGTGCGCAGCGCATCGCGCGGCATCTGTGGCGCATGTGTGTCGCGCTCCTGATTGCGACCCTCTCGTTCTTCCTCGGGCAGCAGCAGGTCTTTCCCGCCTACCTGCAGGGATCACCGTGGCTTTTTCTGCCAGAGATCGTAGTGCTGGGATTGCTGATTTTCTGGCTGTGTCGCGTGCTGTTTACCAATGCCTACAAGGCCGCAACGAGCAGTGTCAAACAAAACGGGTCGGCTGTTGCCGCCCCGCCCTAATCACACAACTGAAACCTCAGGACTTCGCCTTCTTCGACCGCTTCGACTTGCCAGAACTGTTGAGTGCGACCGCCTGGCGAACGAGCGCCTTGAAGGCGGACTCGTCAACTTCTTCTCCTTCGTGGATATCGATCGCGCGGCGTACGTTTCCCTCGAGACTCGAGTTGAAGAGACGGGCCGGATCCTTCAGAGACGCGCCCTTGGCGAAGGTAAGCTTCACGACCTTCTTATAGGATTCGCCGGTGCAGATGATGCCGTCGTGCGACCAAACCGGAGTCCCCATCCACTTCCACTCCTCGAGGACGTCCGGGTCCGCTTCGTGGATGAGCTTGCGCATTCTGCTGAGGGTTCCTCCCCGCCAGTCCCCTAGTTCGGCGATTCTTTGCGAGATGAGTTTCGACGCCGACGGCCCTTCGGTCGCGAGTGACTTTTTCATGGTCTGATCCTTAGACTTTCCAGATATATTTCATTCGCAATGTTACGGCGAGCGCATACGCGTGGAAATAGGTAAGGACATCCGGATATGAATCCCGATGGTGCTCGGCGCAGTGCCTTAAAGTTCTTGCTTACCGGAGTATTGACGGCACAGGGTCTATGTTGCGCTCTAGCCTCCGCTCGCGATCTTTGGATCGAGCGCGTAACTGGAGCGACGGAACGCGCTAGGGAGCGACTGCAGAAAACCGCGACATCCGACCGGGACCTGTTCGATCAGATGACGGCGCTAACCCGGATTGGGTAGCGAATCAGTCGTGGTTGATGTTTGGATTCCCGGGGGTATAACTTAAATCAACGGCTATCGGAATTGAGGTTGTCAATGAGCGTTCAAATCGAACAAAAGAGCTATGAGATGCCCCCGCG
>PMHN01000200.1 GCA_003156695.1 Gammaproteobacteria bacterium | reverse complement strand
CGGTGCGTCCCGGCCGTGATGATCGAGGCATAGAGCTTGTCCACGAAATCCGCCACTGCCGGGGTTGAGCCGGCCGTCACCTTGCGGATGGTGGTGAGCCGGTGTTCCTTGTCCCCGGGGTTGATGCGCTCCGGACTGTAGCCGGCGAAAAAGTCGCGGTTGAATTTCAACCCCGACTCGCGCTCCAGGATCGGTACACACACCTCTTCAGTGCAGCCGGGGTAGACGGTGGATTCGTAAATGACGACGGCACCCTTGCGCAGTACCTTGCCGACGCTCTCGCTCGCGCGCACCAACGGGGTAAGGTCCGGCCGCTTGTACTCATCGATCGGCGTGGGCACCGTGACGATGAACACGTCGCAGCGCCTGAGATCTTGCAGGCTGCTGGTGAAGGCGAGGTCCCGCGCGGCCTTGAGCTCGGCGCGCGTAACTTCCAGGGTGGCATCGCGCCCCGCGCGCAGCTGCGCGATGCGCTCGGGGTTCACATCGAAGCCCACGGTCGTGAAGCGCCGGCCAAATTCCACCGCCAGCGGCAACCCGACATACCCGAGGCCTATCACCGCGATACGGCATTTACGCAAATTCATCGTTGCCTTTCTCAAGTCGGCGCCACCGGTTCGTCGGCCGGGCTGCCGTTACGGGCGAACTGCGCCGCGTCAATGTGATGACGCTCGAGCAGATCGTAAACGGTCGGGCGCGTCACGCCCAGCAATTCCGCCGCCCGCGAGAGATTCCCATGGGCAATGGCGAGCGCGTGCCGCACCGCCTGGATCTCGGCACGCTGGCGCGCGACCCGCAGGTTCAGGTATTCGAGGTGCTCGGTCGGGTCCTGCAACCCCAAGTCGCTGGCCGTGACGACGGCGCCCTCGGCCATGATGACCGCGCCCTTGATGCGATTTTCCAGCTCGCGCACGTTGCCTGGCCACGGATACTTCTGGATGGCACGGATTGCATCGGGGGCGAGTCCGCGGGTCGGCTTGCCGAAGCGCTCAGCCATCTCCTGCAGCAGGAACTGCGCCAGCAACAGGCTATCGCCCTGGCGCTCGCGCAGCGGCGGCACCCGCACGGTTACCTCGCTGATGCGGTAATACCGGTCGTCGCGGAAAGCGCCGCTGACGATCAGGGCATCCAGATTGCGGTTGGTGGCGCAGACGATGCGCAGATCGAGCGGGATCAGAGTGCGTCCGCCAATGCGTTCCACCGAACGCTCCTGCAGGAAGCGCAGCAACTTCGCCTGCAGTGACGCGGGCATCTCCCCGATCTCATCGAGAAACACCGTCCCGCCGTCGGCCGACTCGAGCCGTCCCACGGTGCGTTTCGCCGCCCCCGTGAAGGCGCCCTTTTCGTAACCGAACAGCTCACTTTCCAGCAGCGTGTCGGGAATGGCGGCGCAGTTGATCGCGACGAAAGGCTGGTGCGAGCGCCCCGACAGGCGGTGCAGCGCCCGCGCCAGCAGCTCCTTGCCGGTGCCGCTGTCCCCGAGCAGGAGCACCGTGGCGCTGGTCGGAGCCACCTTTTCAATTGCGCGGCACAGGCTGCGCATGGTGTCGCTGACACCGATGATGCCCTCCAGCGCCATGGAACCGGTCTGCTCGCGCAGGCGCCAGTTTTCCTCCTCGAGCTCGCGAATGCGGAACGCGCGCCGTACGACGATGGACAGCACGCCGGCATCCAGCGGCTTGTGGTAAAAGTCCGCGGCGCCGAGTCCCACCGCGGCGACGGCGAGTTCGCGGGCGTCGTGCTCGGTCATGGCGATGATGCGGGTGTCCGGGGAGAGCTTCACGATCTGGCGCAGCAGCTCCAGACTCTGCGCGGCGCCGGTAGGGGCCCGCGCGCTGCCGAAATCCAGCAGCACGACATCAGGCTCCACGCGCCGCACGAGTACCGGCACCTGATCGCAGATCTCGCTCGCGTTGACGTCGAGGTCGGAGAAGATCTTCTCCAGCTCGCGGCGCATGCCAGAGTCGTCGCACAGGATAAGGAGCTTGCGGCGCTGCTTGTCGGTCGAGGTGGGGAGGTCCTGCCCGGCCAGGCGCGGCCAGTTTCCGGAAGGCATCAGCGTGCCCCCTTGCCCATGAGAACCACTTCTACCGTCTGCACCATGATCGCAAGATCGAACAGCAGCGAGTTGTTCTTGATGTAGTACAGGTCGTACTGCAGCTTCTCCAGCGCGTCGCGCTCGGATGAACCGTACGGGTAGCACAGCTGCGCCCAGCCGGTGATCCCGGGCTTGACGCTGTGGCGCTCGCCATAATACGGAATGCGCTCGGAGAGACTCGCCACGAACTCGGGCCGCTCGGGCCTCGGACCCACGAAACTCATGTCGCCGCGCACCACGTTGAAAATCTGCGGCAGCTCGTCGACGCGCAGTTTTCTGATCAGGGCGCCGACGCGTGTCACGCGCGGGTCCGCGGCCTGCGCCCATTGCGCTTCTCCTGAGCTCTCGGCGTCGATGCGCATGCTGCGGAATTTCAGTACGTGGAACACCCGCTCACCGAGTCCGATGCGCGCCTGCCGGTACAGTACCGGCGCGCGCAAGCCATCTTCCAGTTTGATGGCAAGCGCCGTCACCAGCATCGCCGGCACCGACACCAGCAGGATCATGGCACTCGCTACGAGATCCAGGGTCCTGACGGTTACCAGTCGCACGGGATTGCGGCGAAAGCCCTCGCCGAAGATGAGCCAGCTCGGATTCAACACGTCGATGGCCACACGCCCGGTTTCGCGCTCGAGGAACGTCAGGAGCTCGGTCACGTCAATGCCGCCAAAGCGGCATTCGAGAAACACCGCGATCGGAAAGCCGCGGCGCCGGTCCTCCATCGCCACCACGATCTCATCGATCTCGTGCTCCGCGCACAGCGCATACAGGCCTGCGTCCGCCTTGAGCAGCTGCCGCTCGGGAGCGGCGATGGTCTCATCCTGCGCCTGCACATAGCCGACCACGGTGAAGCCGCGCCGATCCGAGCGCCGGCGGAGCGATGCGATCGCGAGCGCACGCTGCCCGGCGCCGAACACCACGACCCTCCGGCGAAAGGCGCCCTCGTCCACGGCCTGGCTGAGGAAGGCGCGGGTGACCAGCACGCTGCAGAAGGCGAAGAACGCGGACAGTGCCAGGATCCCGCGCCCGACCCGCAGGCTCGGCACTTCGTAGAAGAGCGCGGAGGCCAGCACGAACGCAGCGCCGATCGCGACCGCCAGGCGCACGATGAGCCCGGGGAGATCCGAGCGCTGGCGCGGGCTGTAGAGACCCAGGGCCGCCAGCGCCATCAGCGTGCCGCCGCTGAAGAGCACTGCGCACAGCCACAGCCCCGGACTACTGCCCTCGTAGGTGGTGGGCAGCAGGGTGCCGAGGCGCAGCATCGCGGCGAGAACTAACGCGGCGACCAGCAGCACGCCCTCGAAGGCGGCCAGCACGACGAGGGGCATGTGCAGATACTGGCCGAGAAACCGCAGGCGCATAGGTCTTGGGTAGGAGTCCCTGTCAGGTCATCGCAAGAGCTTGTAACACACAAATTTTACAGTCAAAGTGTAAAGAATGCTGGCAAGTGGGGCGTGTCCGCCTTCACGTTTGTGTGCCGACTGCCCCGGGGAGCGAGGCTGCGTGTCTTAAGATTGCGACTCATGGACGCCAGCGACAAAATCCGCCGCATTCTCAAGGAGCATGGGCGTCTCAGCCAGGATGCGCAGACCCTGCCTCTCAATGCTGATCTCTACGAAGCGGGCATGACCTCGCACGCCAGTGTCAACGTAATGCTCGCCCTGGAAGGTGAATTCGACCTCGAATTTCCCGATCACATGCTCAAGCGCAGCGTGTTCGAGAGCATTTCCTCAATCAGCGCGGCGATCGGCGAGCTGCAAGCCGCAGCCTGATCACCCCCCGGGAAACGATGCCCTCCCGCCTGAAGCGCACCGCTGGTTACGACCGGCGCCCGTTGTCGGCAGGCTGGCAGCTGTGCTCAACGCCTGCGGGTACTTGCGA
>PMHN01000245.1 GCA_003156695.1 Gammaproteobacteria bacterium | reverse complement strand
GCGGTCGAACCGGCTGGCCGTCCTCCTGCTCGCAGCCCCCGGCATGATCGCGCTCCGCGGCTGTCCGGCATGCTGGATCGCCGAGCTGATCCAGATCGTCTCCGCCGGCCGTCTCCAGCGCGCTTGCGCCGACAACAGCTGCACGCTGTACCCAGTCCTCCCGACGGGCACCCCGCCTACGCTGTCAAGGAGAGGGAGCCTCCCGTATGGCAGGACGAAGCGGCCTTGCACCGCTTCGTGAGCTGGCCCGTGCACGTCGCGATCATGCGCAAGTACCGAGACGCCGGCAAGCTGACCTCAACAAGCTGGACCGCAGAGCGATTCATCGCCGCTCACGTATGGCAAGAGGCGTCACGACGCCTCACCTCCAGCCTCGAGCTCTCATGAGGACGCGATTGACCCCTCACGATCCCAAGCAAAGGGCAGAATGACCAATCCCCCGTACACGCGACTCAGCGCAGCCAGTGGAGCGCTCTTCATAGTTCTCTTCAACGCAGCGCTGTTCGACCTGGGAGCGCCACCGAAGGCCAGCGACACCTCCCGCAAGATCGCCTCGATCCTGATCCACAGCCACAGCAGGATCCTGGGCGGAATGTATCTCGCCGGACTGGCGCTCATGCTCGGCATCTGGTTCTTCGCGACTGTCCGCGGGTGGCTGGCGCGGGCGACGAACGGAACCGAAACGCCGCTTGCCGACGCAGCCTTCGTCGGTGGCCTGTTCGCAATCGGACTCGGCGTCCTGGGCATGCTCCTCTTCTACGGCGCCGCCTACAAGATCGCGGGCGAAGGCGGTCTCTCGGCCGTCAGAGCACTCACCGACGCCGGCAACGCCGCGCGCGAGACCGGGGCACTCGTACCGCGCCTCATTAGTGAGGCTGGCGCGCTGGCCGCGAGCCTGCCGCCGGGCTCGGCCGCCGCGACGAGCGCGCTCGAGCGCTTCCAGGCGCGCGCGCAGCGCCTGCAGCTGGACGTTACGGCACTGAACCAGGGAGCTGCTCCCGCGCAGGCCGCGCAGCGCATCGCCGAGAGCACTGACTACCTGGGCCAGGTGATCTCGGGTCTTGCCGGCGGCAATTCCAGTCTGGAGCTGCCGCACGTGACCAGCCCCGACGGGGCCAAACACCTCAAAGCCCTCGACGCGATCTACACCGACCTGAGCACGAGCGTGCGTCGCGCCGTGGCGGCCGCTCCGGCCCTGCCGGCGGCGCAGATCGCTGCGCGCGCCATCGCCGCGGATGCGGGCGACCTGGCCGGCGATGCGGCGCCTGCGCGTTCCGCACGCGGCAGTTTCCTCGCCTGGTTGCCGCTGGCGCTGCTGGTGCTGGGGCTGGGCCTGTTGCTGGCGGCACTGGCCGCGGCACTGCGTATGTACCGCACGCTCGAGCGGCAGCGGCTGTCGGCCGACGCGCAGCGCAAGGAGACTGATCGCAACCAGCAGGCGATCCTGCGGCTGCTCGATGAGCTCTCAAGCCTCGCCGACGGCGACCTGACGGTGCAGGCAACCGTCACCGAGGACATCACCGGCGCCATCGCCGACTCCATCAACTATGCGGTGGACGCGTTGCGTGGCCTCGTCACCACCATCAACGGCTCGGCGATCCAGCTCGATTCCGCGACCCGCCAGACGCAGTCGCTGTCGGGCCACCTCGCCAAGGCGAGCGGCGCGCAGTCCAAGCAGATTGCCTCGGCCACCGAGTCGGCCGCCAGCATGGCGGGCTCCGTGGAGGAAGTCTCCGGCAACGCCGAGCGTGCCGCGGACGTGGCACGTCATTCGGTGGAGGTCGCGCACAAGGGCGGCGATGCCGTGCGGCGCACCATCGACGGCATGAACACCATCCGCGAGACCATCCAGGAGACCTCCAAGCGCATCAAGCGCCTCGGCGAGAGTTCCCAGGAAATCGGCAACATCGTCGAACTCATCAACGACATCGCCGAGCAGACCAACATCCTGGCATTGAACGCCTCGATCCAGTCCTCCATGGCGGGCGAGGCCGGCCGCGGCTTTGCCGTGGTGGCCGATGAGGTGCAGCGGCTCGCCGAGCGCGCGGCGAACGCCACCAAGCAGATCGAGGTACTGGTGCGCACCATCCAGACCGATACCAACGAGGCGGTGGTGTCGATGGAGCGCAGCACCACCGACGTCGTCGGCGGCGCGCTGCTGGCGGAAAACGCCGGCGCCGCACTGGAAGAAATCGAACAGGTGTCCAACCAGATCGCGAGCCTGGTGCAGAACATCTCCGGCAGCGCGCGCCAGCAGACCGGTGCGGCACAAAACATCGCGCGCAACATGCAGGTGTTGAAGGACATCAGCGCCCAGACCGCCGAATCGACCACCGCAACCTCGGTGGCAATCGCCAAGCTCGCGGAGTTGTCCGCGGGCCTGCGCAAGTCCGCCTCGGGCTTCCGCCTGCCCGGCAGCCCGCCAGCGCCGACCGATCGGGGCTCCGCGAGCGGCATCGTGCGCCGTCTCGAGGATGCGCCGCTCAGCACCGCCAAGGTGCGGCAGATCTCGATGTTGGGCGGCTCGTAAGTACCCGTCCGCGAAAGCCATTGCATGCCTGAAGTCGCTTCCCAGACACTGGATCTCGTTGGCCGTGAGGTGAACGCGACGCTCGCGGACGCGCGCAGCGCGCTCGAGAGCTACGTCGAGCAGCCGGACAACGTGTCGCTGCTGGAACGCTGCCGCGAGGACCTGCACCAGGTGCAGGGCGTGCTGCGCATGCTGGAAATCTACGGCGCGGCGCTGCTGGCGGAAGAAATGGAGCACGTGGCGCAGTACCTGTTCGACACGGCGAGCGAGCGCAAGGGCCAGGCCGAGAGCCTCGACGCCCTGATGCGCTCCATGGTGCAGCTGCCGAGTTACCTCGAGCGCGTGCTGGCCGGCGGCCGGGATCTGGCGCTGGTGCTCCTGCCGCTGCTGAACGATCTGCGCGCGGTGCGCGGCAGCGCGCTCCTGTCCGAAGGCACGCTGCTGCTTCTGAATCTTAAGTCGGACAAACAGGCTCAGCCGGTGACCGACGCCGGCGAAGCGCCGATGACGGTGGAGCAATGGGCGCGGCGGCTGCGCGCGCGCTACCAGGTGGGGCTCATCGGCTGGATCCGCGGCGANNCGGTCATCGAGGCGCTGCAGGAGAACGGACTTGAGGCCGGCGTGTCCGTGAAACGTCTGCTCGGCGTCGGCGACCGCGAGATCCGTCGCCTGTACGAGCAGGGCGAGGCGCGCTATTCGCAGCATCCACCGGTCGAACTGCTCAACAATCTCCTGTACTACGTCGGGCGCGCCGAGTCCTCCGGCGGGCGGGTGAGCGCCGTGCGCGCCTCGTTCCGCCTGGCGGAACTCCTGCCGGTGGACGAGAGCATCGAGCAGGAGCGCGAGAACCTGTCCGCGCCAAGCGTCAAGCTCATGCAGACGGTCGCAGCGGCGATCCGCGAGGACCTCTCCAAGGTGAAGGACGCCCTCGACATCTTCGTGCGCCGTGGCGGCGGCCAGCCGCAGGAACTCGCTCCCCAGGTTGAGCTGTTGCGCAAGATCGGCGACACGCTCGGCGTGCTGGGACTCGGAGAGCTGCGCAGCAAGGTGCAGACCGAGACCGAGCGGCTGACGAAGATCGTCAACGGCACTTTGAAGCCCGATGACTCCACGCTGGTTGACGTCGCCGCGACGCTGATCGGTGTCGAGGACCAGCTGGGTGACCAGCTGGTCGGGATGATCCTGCCCAAGGACAAGGACCTGCCGAAGCCCTCCGGCGACGGCGAATTCCAGCAGGTGCAATCGGCGGTGCTGCGCGAGTGCATTGTGAATCTCGCGCGCATCAAGGAAGCGGTTACCCAGAGTGTCGGCGGTACGCTCGACGCGGCCGGCCTCGATAGCTGGGGGGACCTGATGCGCGGCATCAAGGCGGGACTCCTGATGCTCGGCAAGGCGCGTGCGGTCGAAGTCATGGACGGCATTACTACGCAGTTGAAGCGCGTGATGCAGCCTGGCGGCACGACACTCGCGCCCGAGTACCTGGACCGGCTTGCCGACGCGATCGTCAGCCTCG
>PMHN01000114.1 GCA_003156695.1 Gammaproteobacteria bacterium | reverse complement strand
CAGTTGCGGTTGCCTTGCACTGTGTTGATCTCGCCGTGGTGGGCGAGGTAGCGATACGGGTGCGCGAGGCGCCACTGCGGCAGGGTGTTGGTGGAAAAGCGCTGGTGAAAGACCGCCACGGAGCTCTCGAGGCGCGGATCTGCCAGGTCCGGATAGAACTGCGCGAGATACTCGGGCATCACCATGCCCTTGAAGACGATGGTGCTGGCCGACAGGCTCGGCACGTAAAACATCGCGTCCTTCTCCAGCGCCTTCTCGGTGTGACGCCGCGCCATGAACAGGCGCCGGTTGAACTCCCCCTCATCCAGTTCCGCCGGGCAGTTCACGAACACCTGGGCGATCACCGGCAGCGACTTGAGCGCTTCGGCGCCGCACGCGTCAGGGTCCAGCGGCACGGCGCGCCAGCCGGCAAGGCTCAAACCCTGTGCGGTCAGCTGCGACGCCAGTGTGCTGCGCGCCGCCTTTTCCTCCCGCGCATCACGCGACAGGAACACCAACCCGGAAGCAAAGCGCGCACCGAGCTCGATCCGCGCCTCCGCTGCCACTGCGCGCAGGAACCCGATCGGCGTTTTCAGCAACAGGCCGCAGCCATCCCCGGTCTTGCCGTCCGCGGCGATGGCGCCGCGATGCGTGAGGCGGCTTAGCGAGGTCATCGCCGTGCGCACCAGGGCGTGACTGGGCGTGTCGTCGAGGTTCGCGATCAGCCCGAAGCCGCAACTGTCGCGCTCGTAGGCGTGCTTGAAGAGTCCCGGGTGCGGAACGTGCATGGTGGCCCTTAGGTTTTACGCGGGCGGCAGGTGCGCGAAACCCGTGAGCAGACACCCCGGGATCCACACCTGACGCCAATACTGTCGGAAGGGAGGTGCGCGAAAACCCGCTGGGGGTCCGCGACCGTCTTACACCATCACTATGCGTTCGATAATACCGGCCCGCGAGGCTCTTGCAAGCCTGATCAGCGACTGCGATCAGGCAGCGCACTCCCGTGCCGCTTCCGCCAACGCCGCTTCCAGGGCTCCTGGGTCGCCCGTGCGCAGCGCGTCCAGTTCCTGCGCGTCCCAGGCCCTGGTGAGGGCACCGTCCAACAACAGTCCCGCCCGAGTCGCGTGGCGCAGCACGCTCTCCAGCGCGTGCGTTGCCAGCAACACGGCACAGCGCCGCTCCGCAACGCGTTGCTGCAGTTCGCGCTTGAGAATCAACGCGCTGGCGGGATCCAGGCCATTGAACGCCTCATCGAGCACGACCAGCGCCGGGTTGCCGATCAACGCCAGGAGAATGCAGAGCTTCTGCCGCGTGCCCAGCGAATAGCTGGCGACCCACTGATCCAGGGCGGCAGTGAGCCGCAGCTGAGCTGCCAGCTCCAGAATTCCGCTGCCGATATCCGGCAGATCGTGCGCCGCCGCATACACCTCAAGGCACTGACGTCCCGTCAGCAGCCCGGGCAATCCTTCCGGTGGGTGGGCGTAGCCGAGGAGACGCTTGGCACTGTGGGGTGCTTCAAGGATCGAGAGTCCGCCGATGTTTACAGCGCTTGCGGCGGGAACGATCTGGCCGCTTACACAACGCAGCAGGGTCGTCTTGCCGCTGCCATTGGGACCTAAGAGGAAGAACCAATCGCCGCGCATCAGCGACAAATCAACGCCGGTGAGCACGCGCTTCGCACCGTAGCGCACAGTGAGATTTCGGACCGCCAACACGGGCTCTGTCATGTGCGTGCCGCCTCTCGGATATGCCAGGCTGAAATTACCAACGCGCACGGCAACGCCAGGTGCTGTCTGAAACGCTCGAGCACCCCCATAGCGCACACCGACACCAGGAGCCTGAGTCTCACGGGTTTTGACTGGTAGGCGCGGCCGAGTGCCACGCCCGATGTCACGCTAACCAGCGCCAGCCACCATTCGGCAACGCGCGCCGCCACGAGCGGCCGGCAACCCAGCGCCACCAGTAGCGCCGTTGCCAGCAGCGTCCACTGCAGCTGTTTGAATAGCGGCCGGCGCGCCACTGACCAGGCAAAGCGGTAGAACGTCAGCGATGTCGGCCGCAGCCACGCGGCCCCTTCGCGCGCCACCTGCACCATGGCGCGCAGAAGAACCAGCAGGTACACCGTCAGCACCCACAGGCTCAGGAGCGCGATGGCGAGGTTGGCGGAGGTGCCCATCGGCAGTAGCAGCATCGCCGGCAGCAGCAAACGGGCGAGCGAGCGTGGCTGCAGCCACATCCTGGTCTGGGTCTCTGTCCAGCGCGACAAGGCCACGAGCCTTGGCACCGCAGAAGCGCCTGGCGCGGCCGCGTAGGGCAACGCGGGGGGAGAATGCCGCACCTCACGCGCCGGCAGATACCAACCCAGAAGCGCTCCGACGGCAGTGGCGATGCCAATGCCAGTCAACAGCGCGGACGTGATCGCGCTGGATCCGGGCGCACACAGGCCTACAAGAAGCACCACCGCCGGCGGTAGCGCCAGCAGCGGCGCAGAAGCCAGAAATGCGCGCAGCGCAATCACGCGCGCGGTCTGCCGCCGGGACACGGGCAGCGTTGAAAGCCAATTGCCCGAGTAGATCGCAGTCCATTTGCGCCGGCCCCAGTGAGCCAGGACCGAGGCCTGCAGGGCCACGAGGACGTTGACTGCCAAAAGATGCGGCGCGACGACTCGCAACAACACCGGCGCGAACTGCCTGGCCAGGGCAATGACGGTGGCGACAGCCGCCGCGATCATCGCTAGCGCAAGCCACACACGTATACGTCGGCCGGGCAAGTACCAGGCACGCAGCTGATTCGTTGCTTCCAGCCGCAGCGCGGCCAACAACGCGCTACGCATCGCCAGTCTTCTTCATCCCCTCATTCTGCCTAACGACGAGGGGGCTTGCCCGAACGCTGCGGCAGGCAGCACTCGGCGTGCGACGGATCGGCCACGCGCGCCCTCAGGGCGGTTCGCGCGCNNCGATCGAAAGTTGCAGTTCCGCACCGGGCGGAACACGGCCCAGGGCGCGGTGCAGCGCATCGATGCCGTCAACGCTCTGACCGTTCACGCCCACGATGAGATCCCCGGCGCGCAAGTCCGCGCCGGCAGCGGGCCCTTCAAGCTCGCGCGACAGGATTTCCACGGCGCGCGCGGCGTTGAGGCCTAGCGCGCGCACCAGGCGCAAATCCAGCGGGCGGTCACGCGCCGCAACTCCAAGCCAGGCGCGGCGCACCCGCCCCTGGGTGAGGATCTCGGTGAGCACCCATTGGGCCGTGGCCGCCGGGATCGCAAAGCCTATCCCCTGGGCGATGGCGATGATGGCGGTGTTGATGCCGGCGACTCGCCCGCTCGCATCGGTGAGCGGGCCGCCTGAGTTGCCGGGATTCAAGGCGGCGCTGTGCTGCACTACACCTTCGATGAGCCGGCCGTGCCGGCTGCGCAGCGACCGTCCCAGCGCGCTCACGACTCCGGCCGACACGGTGGACTCGAACCCGTATGGGTTACCCACGGCAATCACCAGCTGACCGGGACGCAGGCACTGCGAAGCTGCGAGCTGTGCGTACGGGAGCGCGCCCGCCTGGGCCCGGAGGACGGCGAGGTCCGTAGCCGGATCGCGCCCGGTGACCACCGCGGGAACACTGCGGCCGTCGATGAAGGTGACGCGCGCTTCGCTTACCTTTTGCACGACGTGCTCGTTGGTGAGGAGGTATCCGTCCGGTGTCACCACCACTCCGGAGCCGGCGCCGCCGCGCGCCCGCGCGGCCTGCTCCGCTCCGCCGACGTAGACGCTGACGACCGCGGGCCCGACGGCGGCCACCGCCCCGACCACGGCGGCGGAATATGCATCGAGCGGCTCGGTGGGTGAAAGGGTCGGTGCCGCACCCGGCAGCGGTACGTTTTCCAGCATCCGGCAAGGCATGGGGATGCGGCGCGGAAATCTCAAGGATCTGCCAGAATCCGTGAACGCCCAGCATGATCTCCCTTGCCCAGACCGCGATTCTCCTGGCCGCCGCCGTCGTCGCGGTCTCGCTGTTCCGCTTTCTGCGCCTGAGCTCGATCCTGGGTTACCTCGCGGCGGGTCTCGTGATCGGCCCCTGGGGCCTGAATCTCATCGGGGAAGTCGGCCGCATCCTGCAGGTATCGCAGTTCGGCATCGTGCTGCTGCTGTTCATCATCGGGCTGGAGCTGCAACCGACACGACTTTGGGTCATGCGCCGGGTGGTGTTCGGCCTCGGGGCGGCGCAGGTGCTCATCTGCGCAGCGCTCCTGGGGTCAGCCGCCTGGGCACTCGGTGAGCCGCCGATACCGGCGGCCATCATCGGCTTCGGCCTGTCGTTGACCTCGACGCCACTGGTGCTGCAGGTACTCGCCGAGCGCGGTCAGCTGAAGACGCAGCAAGGACGCGCCGCCTTCGGAATTCTCCTCTTCCAGGACCTCGCGGTGCTGCCGGTGCTGGCGGTGCTGCCGTTGCTGTCGCCGCTCGGGCACGCCCACGCCACCGGGGCCTGGTGGATGCCGCTGCTGAAACTCGTGGCAGTGATCGCCGTCGTGATCGGCGGCGGACGACTGTTGTTGCGGCCGGCGCTGCGGGTGGTGGCCCGCGTACGCGTCGTGGAAGTTTTTACCGCGGCGGCGCTCCTCACCGTGATCCTCACGGCGTTGCTCGCGAATCTCGTCGGGCTGTCCATGGCGCTGGGCGCGTTTCTCGCCGGCGTATTGCTCGCCGACAGTGAATTCCGCCATGAGCTGGAGGCGGATCTGGAACCCTTCAAGGGCCTGCTGCTGGGTCTGTTCTTCGTCGCCGTCGGCATGACCGCGAATCTCGGGCTCTTCAGATCAGAGCCGCTGACCCTGCTGGCACTCACCGCCGGCTTCCTGGTGATCAAGGTGCTCGCCATCACCGCTCTCGGGCGCCTCTCCCGGCTGCGCCCGGACGCGGCGTGGCGGCTGGGGTTCGCGCTGCCTGCCGGGGGCGAGTTCGCGTTCGTGCTGTTCACGCTCGCAGCTGCACAGCAGATCCTCGACGCGCGGGTCGCGGATCTTCTGGTGCTGGCCGTAACGCTGTCGATGATGTTGGGGCCGCTGCTGCAGTTGGCGCACGAGGCGCTGCTCAAGCGCCGGCTCCCCGAATCCGCGCGGCCCTTCGACGCCATCGACGAGCACGACATTCCGGTGATCATCGCCGGCTTCGGACGTTTCGGGCAGATCGTGGCCCGCATCCTGCGCGTGAAGGGCCTGCCGTTCACCGCCCTCGACAGCAGCCAGACGCACGTGGACTTCGTGCGCCGTTTCGGCAACCGGGTGTACTACGGCGATGCCTCGCGGCTCGATCTGTTGCGTGCCGCAGGCGCGCAAACCGCGCGCATCCTGGTGCTCGCGATCGACGAGGTGGACGCCTCGGTACGCACCGCGATACTGGCCCGCGAGCAGTTCCCGCACCTGAAGGTGTTTGCCCGCGCGCGTAATCGCCAGCACGCCTTCGCCCTCAAGGACGCGGGGGTCACCAACCTGATCCGCGAGACCTATGGTTCCAGCCTGGAAATGGCGGCCGCGGTGCTGGAAGCGCTCGGGGAGACGCCGGCCGCCGCCCGCGAGGCCGTGCGCCGCTTCCGCCAGGCCGATGAAGCAACCCTCGAGGCCCAGTACCAGGTCAAGGACGATGCCGAGAAGTTCCTCGCCACCTCGCGCGAGGCTGCGCAGCAGCTGGAGAAGTTGTTCGAGGCCGATCGCCCGCCGGCGCAATGACATGGATGAAGCCCGCAGCGTGCGTGAATTCTGGTTCGGGCAGTTGCCACTGTCGGCCAGCGCGCTCGATCAGCGCATGCGTTTCTGGTTCGGCGCCGAGCCCTCGGAGCTGCGCCAGCGGCGCGATGAGCAGATCCGCGTGCGCTTCGGCGCGCTGTTCCAAAAGGCGATCGCTGGAGAACTCGCCAGCTGGGCCGACGGCCCGCGACGGCGGCTGAGTCTCATCGTGGTGCTCGACCAGTTTCCGCGCAACATGTTCCGTGGCAGCGCACGCGCCTTTGCCTACGACACGCAGGCCCTGGGGCTGACGCTCTCCGGGATGCAGTCGGCGGCTGATGGCGCGCTGGATGTCGTCGAACGACTCTTCTTCTACATGCCGTTGCAGCACGCGGAGAACGGCGAGGTGCAGGACGAGTCGGTGGCGGCGTATCGCCGGCTCCTCAGCGAGGCCCCGCAGGAGCTCGGCACAATATTTGCGGGCGCCTTGCGCTCGGCCGAAAACCACCGCCGGATCATCGTGCGCTTCGGCCGCTTTCCGCACCGCAATCAGGCGCTGGCGCGCGCCAGTACTCCCGAAGAGCAGGAGTGGCTGCGCAAGGGCGGAGAGTCGTTCGGTCAGTGATCGCCCGCGAGCCGCTCGAGATGGCGGATACGTTCGATGAGCTCGATCGCCAGCACCGCACCGCTCGCGTTCACCCCGAGATCGCGCATCAGACGGCTGACGATCCGCAGCCGTGGTAGCGCCGTCGCCGGCACCTGCCACTCACCCGGCAGAGTTCCACGGGGAGTCAGCAGCCCGAGTTCGGCAAGCTCGCGCACTGCCTCGAGATCAATCCTGCACAGCTCGCAGACCTCCGCCGCTGCGATCCAGTCGCCGTCGCCAAGGACGTGCGCTTCGAGTACCGCCGTCGTCACTCTTACCATGTTAGTTTCCTCGCCTCAGGTTGCGCGCGGATTGAAGTTGAGTTTGGCGCGCATTTCCTCGTAGAGCGCCTTAGCCTGCGGGGTGTCCGCCGGCGGCAGGACCACCTTGAGCTGCACGTATTCATCTCCGGGAGGCTGGCCGGGGAGTCCTCGCCCGCGCAGCCGCAGCTTCTGCCCCGACTGCGCGCCGGCCGGAATCTGCATCTCGACCGCGCCACCGAGTGTGGGCACCGTAATGGCGGCGCCGAGTGCAGCTTCCCAGGGCGCGATCGAGAAGCTCAGCGTCACGTCGCGGCCGTCGAGCTGGTAGTGCGCGGAGGGACGGATGTGCACCTCGAGGTACAGATCCCCGGCCGCTCCCTGGCCGGCGGCAGGCTCACCCTGCCCGGCCAGGCGCACCAGCTGCCCCTCGGTCACGCCCGCAGGAATGTTGACGCGCACGGTGCGCGAACGCAGTTCGAGCGAACCGTCGGGTGTGATCTGCGGGTGTCGCAGCTCGAGCGTGCGCGTCGCGCCGCGAAACGCCTCCTCCAGATCAAGCTCCACGCGAGCGTGATGGTCGCGCCCCGCCGCGCGCGCGGCTCGCGCCGCGTGGGCTCGCTCCTCGCCGAAGAGCGAAGAAAAAAACTCACTGAAGCGCTCGTCGGCGAACGCCCCATCTGCCTCAGGCCCGGCACCGCTCGCGCCGCGAGTCCGGCCGCGCGGCTCGCGGCCGGCGTGAGCATCACCCCAGCCTGGAGGCGGCCGAAACTGCTGTCCGGACTTCCAGTCGCTCCCGAGCTCATCGTATGCGGCGCGCTTTTGCGGATCCTTCAGCACCTCGTACGCTTCCTGCATCTCCTTGAAGCGCGCCTCTGCGTCTTTTTCCTTGCTCACATCCGGGTGGTACTTGCGCGCCAGCCGCCGGTAGGCGCTCTTGACCTGGTCCGCTGTGGCGCTGCGCTCAACCCCGAGGACCTTGTAGTAATCGCGGAATTCCATATGGGGCCATTCTAGCCTCGGCACGCACCGGCGCGGTGCGCGAGCGCCCTCTCAAGCACCGGCGCGATGCAGACGCTCGGGCCGCCGGCCCTAAGGACGCATCACGTGCACTGCCCCGACAAGGCACGGAATTTGCTCCGTAGCGAGGGCCCGAAACCAATGGTGGCCTGATGATGCGTCTGTCCCGACCCCCGCCGCTGCGCAACCTGCGGGCGTTCTGCGCGGCCGCGCACCACCGCAGCTTCAAGCTCGCGGCGGACGAGCTGTGCCTGACGCCCTCGGCGGTGAGTCACCAGATGAAGGAGCTGGAAGCGGCTCTCGGCGTGCCGCTGTTCGAGCGCAAGACCCGCTCGCTCGAGCTCACCACGGCCGGCTCCCGGCTGCTCGAGGAGGCGCAGCCTCTGCTGGATGCGCTCGACCGGATGCTGACCCAGGTCGCGCGGCGCGACGGGCGCCTGACGCTGCGCCTGCGGATGCCGGCGCTGTTTGCGAGTGCACTGTTCATTCCGCGCCTCGCGGGCTTCTGCGAGGCGCATCCGCTCATCGACGTGCAGCTCGACACATGCGACCCGCGGCCGGTGGCGCACCCGCCCACGGCCGATGTGTCGGTGTTGCTCGCGGACGCGGCGCCAGTGGGGCTGCAGAGCACGCGTCTGTTCGCGAGCCCGCTGACCGCGGTGTGCGCGCGCGAGCACGCCGCAGCCGTGGCGCGCCTGGGTCGCGGGGTCTTCGCCACGCTGCCGCTGATCGTCGACCGCACGCGGCCCTTTGCCTGGGACAGCTGGGCAGAAGAAGCCGGTCTCGAGACCCCGGAGCCCAGGCAGGTGATCGAGCTCGACACCATGTCGGCGGTGGTACGCGCCGCCGAACACGGCCTCGGCATCGCGCTGGTGCCTGGGGTGCTGTGCGACTCGTGGATTCGTGCCGGCGAGCTGGTACGCGTGTTTGCGGTGGAGCTCGCCACCCGCGATGCCTACTACCTGGTGAGCCGGCCGAAGGACGTGCACAAGCCGCAGGTGCAGGCTCTCACGCGCTGGGCCCTGGCGCAGTACCCGCCTGCGTGAGCGCAGCTCATCCGTGGCGCAATTCTTTTCGTTTGTTGCGCGTGTTTCTGGATCCTATCGTGCCGGTGCGCGCCAGGAGTTTGGGGCGCGCTCACGACAAACCGACTTTCTGCAACAGGAGACGGACAATGACGAAGCAACATCTGGCTGCAACACGCCAACGGCAAAATGGCGCTGCTGCCGGACATAAGTGAAAGCAGCGGGAGGCGGGGCATCTCTTCGATCCCCCTCGAGTAAATGCCCCGTCTCCCCTCCGTTCACTCCCTGGCGGGCGTTCAGTGAGGGCACAAAAAAAGACGCCGCGTGCGGGGGAAATCGCATCGCGGCGTACAGGGAGCGAACACGGGGAGGTTGTTCGCAACTGCCAGTATGAGGAGCAAGCCCTGTGCCAGTTCGCAAAGGGCTGCACAAACAAGCAGTTGCGAATCCACCAACCCAACACGCGGTGACGAGAATTGTCAGTTTCAGCACCTGCCGGCCAACACCTGGGCCGCGCGGGGCCGAACCCGTCGGCACCAGCCGACACCGGGCCAAACCCAGGCTACCGTTGCGGCACCGCCATGCAGGCCTGCCATTGTGTTCTTAGCGAGGCGCAGATCGCGCGCGCCTCAGCCTCATCATCGGTCGGCACCTGCAGCCTGTAGAGAAGTCCCGCGGGAGTGTTGGCGGCAACGATGTGCGGCGAGAGACCTCCCAGTTCCGCGCCAAAGTGTGTTTGCAGGCGATCCCACTCGGCCCCCGCGGTTGCCTCGCTGCCAAACGCGCCGAGTTGCACCGAGTAGCCCCGCGAACTCGCAACTGACGCGGCGTCGCTCGCAGTCGGCGGGATCTGCGACGCTACGGCGAGGCGTAACGTCGCCGCGGTTTGCGCCGCTTCGGGTGGCACATTCGTCGCCTCAGCGGGCGCGCTCGCCGGATCCGGCTGTTGTTGGGTCGCATCGCGCGCGGCCGCGCTGGCTGCTGCGAGTTGCATCAGCCGTACACCGCCGGTGCCCTGCAGCGGGGACGCCTCACCCGGAGGCTCCGCCTCGATACGCGGTGCTGACCCCAGAGCAAAACCCTCGATACGGATCCGCGCGGTTTCCGCCCAGTGACCGACCGGATGCTGTGCGAGAAACTGCTGGTAGGCAGTCAGCGTCCCGGTGCCTGATGTGCGCTGCCAGTCACGATCCTCGACAAACTGCGCGATGCGGGCACTTGCCTGCTTCACCAGCTCGCTGTCCGGATGCTGCTCGATGAAGACGCCGTAAGCCTCCGTCGTGCCGGCGCTCTCGGCGGAGTGCCAGTCCTGCTGCTCCCGGCTGCAACCCGCGGCCAGCACCGCCAGCCCGGCGAGCAGTGCGGTTCGGGCGAGTCTTCCTCCCTGGAATGTGACCATGGTCGGCATCTTAAGTCAGCCGGGTTCGTATGATCAGTGCCAATCCCATTGGGAGCACCGGATGGCCGACCCCCTCAAACGCAGGCTCATGGACCAAATCGGCGATTCGCCGACGTTCGTGGCCGAAGGCAGCCGTATCACCGGTGATCTGGAGACTGCGGGGCCTCTGGTCGTGTGCGGATCGGTCATTGGTGATGGGCGCGTTGCGGGCGCTCTGCACATGGCCGTGACCGCGCAGTGGCACGGCGAAATCCACGCGCAGGCCGCGG
>PMHN01000014.1 GCA_003156695.1 Gammaproteobacteria bacterium | reverse complement strand
ACCGTCTGGCGCGAGTCGGCGCGCACAGACGCAACGCGCAACTCTCGTCGAGCCAGTGTGGAAGCTCCGAAGGGCACAAGAAGTTAGGACAGGGATTCTTGCCCTCGACGTCCTATACCTCCGAAACGACGCTGCTGTTGTCGGCACACCNNTCTTTGCGCCACTGGCAGTCGCCGTGACCGGAGCAAGAGTGAAGTTCACCTCGGTCTTGGCGCTGGCCGCCGGTGGCGCCCCAGTGCAAGTGATGCCGTAAGTAAACGAGCCGGTGCTGGATTCCGTAACCGACATCGTCCCGGAGAGTGACAGTAGCGTTCCGCTCCAGCCATCCCCGCTCGCACCACCCGATGCCATGCAGGCATTCGCATTCTGCGAAGTCCAGCTGATGGACACCGGGCTGCCCACCACCTGACTGGAAGCACTGGCGGTGAGCGACGCTGCGGGCGTGGGAGTTGCGGGTTCGGCTGCGGTTACGGGAGTGTACGTCNNGTACGTGACCTGCGTCTGCGCCCCCGACGAACCGTATACGGAGTTGCAATTGATCGAATAGGTGACGGTCGAGGTGACAGTTGAAGTCACTGTCCTCGTGCCGTAGCCTGTAAGTGACCCTGTCCAGCCATCTCCAGGCTCGCCACCACCCGCGGTACAGATCGTGGTCTCCACGGTTACTGGCGAACTCCAGCTCAATGCGACGGGACTGTCCACCGCGGCGCTCGAAGCGCTTGCCGTAAGCGTCGCGAGACTGCCAGTGAAGGTCACCTGAGTAGACGCCTGCGCGCCGCCGCAATTGATCGCGTATGTGTAAGTGCCAGCGACGTACTGAGTCGTCTGAAAACCGCCCGTCATCGGGAGAACCGCACCCCAGCCACCCGCGCTGCCGGGGCTGACGGACGACGTACAGGGAGCGAAGTTAGCGGTCCAGTTGATGAGAAGTTCGCCATCGACCGGTAGCGTGTTCGCGTTCGCTGTGATCGAGGCGGTTGGCGCGATCGCCGTGGTGCTGGCCTGCGCCTGCACGACCTGCGATCCCGATCCGCAGGTGATGCCGAAAGTGATGCTGCCGGGCGTTGACTCAGTGACCGCCTGAGTGCCGATTGCGCCGGCCTTCGAGCCCGCCCACCCATCTCCGCTGAGGCCGCCGGTGCCGGTGCAGGGATACACGTTGGACTGCCAGGCGAGCGGCCACGGTATGCCGAGTGGGAACGGGTTTGAGACGTTCAGCGTGACGGCGGGCGCGTTCGTGAACCAGGTGACTGAGGCATTCCCCTGCGCTTGGTTCTGCCCCGTGCCGCAGGTGAGGGTGTATACGTACGCGCCGGCGACCTGCTCGTCATCTGCGCCCGTGCCCGAGGGCAAACCTGCGGCCAGATCGACGCCGGTGACTGCCCCCTGCACATTGCCAGGCCCGACATAGGTGATGCCGCAGGGACGTACATTCGAGGTCCAGGCGAGATTGAGAACGGAGGTCGTCGCGCCCGGATCCGTGTAGATCTCCTANNAGTGGCCGTTGGCGGGGCGCTCGTGAAGGTGAGCGTGGTGCTGTTGCTGGAGGAGAGGCTGGCGGTCGCGCCGGCTCCCGAGCACTTGACGGTGTACGTGTAGGTGCCAGCGAGCGCTTCCGTGACCGACAGCGTATACCCCAGCACTCCAGAGTCCTGGGGGGACGTACTCAGGGGGCCCGCCCAACCGTCTCCCGGGGCGCCGCCGCTCGCGACGCAGGACCCTCCAGCGGCGAACTGCAGGTTCACCTGCTGACCTGGACGCATCTGNNCCATTGCTTGGCTTGGCGCCGGCCCAGCCGTCACCGCTGATGCCGCCGCTCGCTGTGCACGGCTGCGTGGTCGCTGCCCACTGGAGTAATACGAGGCGACCGGCGGCTGCAGTCGGCCCAGAGCCCGTTATAGAAACCGATGCCGGCACGAATTGCCAGGTGACCGTCACAGAAGCCGCACCGGCTTGGTTGGCCGCCGTGCATGAGATCGAATAGGTGACCTGGCTCCCCGACTGTTCGGTGAGGCCAGCGGTGCCGCTGGCGCCGCNNCGTGCAACTCTGTGCGCCGGGAGCGCTCCAGGTGAGATTGACGGTTTGTCCGGTCTGCGGACTGCTCTGATTGATCGTGAGTGTGACGGGCAGAAATCCGACTCCGTCATTGACGAGCTTGCCGGTGTTTGCCGCATCGAGCACCGATTGCAGCGTCGCGGAACCGGTGGTGCTCGTCGTGTCAGCAGTGGAGCTCCACACCGCCGACAAGGCCGTGTACTGGGCCGTGATGGTAGAAGGGCTCGGCGCCGGTGGTGGCGTTGTCGGACATACACCGTCCGTATTTGGCCCGTTGATGAGCAGCGCCCGCGTGCTGCTGCCCACCGCATGGTTGTTCGGATCGNNCATTCACGACGCCCCAGTAGGTCGAGGAGAATTGCAGGTTCAGGGTCGCTCCAGGAATGATCTGCAGGATCGGCTGTCCGTACCAGTCGGCGTACTGCTTGTCGTAGGCCAGCGCGTGATGGATCGAATACCCGCCTGAAAAAGTGCCTCCCGTAGCATCCCAGCCCGCGTAATACGCATCGTTCGCGGNNTTCGCGGCAGGAGCCGCGTCCAGCCGGATCAGCCAGGCGTCCTGCTGCTCGACCACCGTGCTCGCGCCGGTCTGCGTGATGGCGTTGCCGTCGTAGATCGAGCTGAGCGCAGACCCGCAGGGAGTCACGGCATCCCAGTAGACCGTCACGTTGGCCGCGGCTCCCGGATCGCCACCGCCCGGCATGCCCTCGCAATGGCGCGCCGTGAGCACATACGGGACACCATCGTCGCTCGTGTCGTTGAGCAGCGTACCCGTGCACTCGCCCACGTTGGATATAACGATGGCCACGGTGGCGTGTGCCGGGCCCTGGTTCGCACTCGTCGCTGCGCACGAGTAGTTCACGGCGCAGTTACTTGGTTGCGTGGCCCCGCGCATCAACGCCCGGTAGTGCGCGTTGTCGGGCACACCTGGACCCAGGCTGCGGTAGCCTGCCTGGACGCTCTCGATCTGCAATGTCGTCTGCGGCCGCGCTGTTGTGTTCACCGCTAGGGTCAGCAGCAGCGAGTCCCCCGGAAGCGGCCGGGACCACAGGCCGCTGCGGGCGATATCACGCGTCCGGTAACTGGCGGTGGCTGCGTTTTTTGCGGTCACCGTCAGCACCGCCCCCGCTGGCAGAGTCACCTGGGAGGCATGAAAGGACATTGAGACCGCGGTCGGAACGCGCATCGAGTACGTCCAGGTGTTGCGGGTTCCGCTCTGCGTCCATATGCCGGCATCAGTCGTCGATACCNNCAGGACGTCTTGCGGTGGGGCCGCGGTTGCTGCGCGACACAGAACCAGAAGAAGAACACCAGCGAAACTGTGTGCCGCCAGCTGAGACAGGCCGCTTCTTTTCATTTTTGTTATTCCGCGCACC
>PMHN01000119.1 GCA_003156695.1 Gammaproteobacteria bacterium | reverse complement strand
TATTCGCGGTGCACGCGCACCACGATACCCTGGTCGCTCAGGCCCCCGTCCCGCCACCCACCCCGTTTACCACCCCCGCCACCCCCGCCACGGACCCTAACGCTCCCGGCGCGGTCGCTCAGACTCCTGACGTGCCCGGCGCGGTCGCCCAGACTCCTGACGCCCCCGGCGGGGTCAGGGTTGCTCAGGCTCCGGACGCCCCTGCCGCGGTCCCCCCCAATGACAGCGGCGGGACGAAAGCGCCGACACAGTAACTGCGTGCCTCTGAATACGATCCATNNAGACGCTGGGTCCGAAGGACTGCCCGCGCGAGTAGCTCGCGGCGAGCACGTCCACGTTCGCTCGGCTAATGAACCGAACAGCACGGAGCGCGATGTGCTGCCGCGAAGTTGTGACGCAAAATGTAAGCACGTCGGCCCGGGGTGGCGACATTTTGCGTCAGAATTGCGCCGATGGGGTGCTCAAGCACCCGGGACGTGATTGCGCCGGGCCATATGGAGCGCGTCGGGCTGACCGACACGATTGACCCAAGCCGTACGGCCTGATCGCCCGGGGCGATGTCTCCCATCGAAAGATATGGGCTGGGCAGCGACGTGCGCTGATCCTAACCTCCACCCCATGTTGCAAGACATCACGTTCCGTACGGTCCGCAGGTAACGCCATTGGTGCCTGATTATGAGGATCGGCAACGTTCGGCTTCCGCGCGCGATTCAGGTCACCTGTCTCGTGTGCACGTTAGTCATTCAGGGCTGCGCCGGTTTGGTCGTCAGCGAGGCCGCGCCCCCCGCTACTGACTGGCAACCGCCCCTCGATCAGCCAATGACGATTCGCACGCTCGGTAGCGACGGGCGTTTTTCGCAACTCTCCTCGGCAAGCGTGGCGCAGCGGCTGCGCGCCGTGCGCGGCGGTCAACCGCTCAGCATCCTCGCCCTCTCGGGTGGGGGTGCCTTTGGCGCCTTCGGCGCCGGCGCGATGGTCGGTCTTTCACGCTCGGGCACACGGCCGGAGTTTGCAGTCGTGACGGGGATCAGCACCGGTGCGCTGATCGCGCCCTACGCGTTTCTGGGGCCGACCTGGGATGCGCGTCTGCGCGATGTCTACACCAGCGGTGCTGCGGACAAGTTGCTGCAATCACGAGGCCTGGGCGTCTTCTTCGGCTCCAGCGTATACAGTGGCAAGCCGCTGCAGCAGCTGGTCGATTCTTATGCCAGCGATGAAATGATTCAGGCCGTCGCGCGCGAGGCGGCCAAGGGCCGCTTGCTGCTGGTGGCCACCACCGACGTGGCCAGCGGAGACCGAGTGGTGTGGGACCTGGGTGCAATCGCCCGCAACGGTGGACCGAACGCACGAACGTTGTTTCGCGACGTGCTGGTGGCCTCCGCCAGCGTGCCCGGGATGTTTCCGCCGGTCATGATTCGCGATGAGGCGCACGTGGACGGCTCAGCCACCGGACCCTTCTTCGTACCCGCGGAATTCGCCAGCCATCGTGCAGCGGTGTACGTCATCGTCGACGGCCCGCTCGGGGATGCCCCGGGAGCGACGCGCCTGACGACGCGCGGCATTCTGTCCCGCAGCATTCGCGCGGGGTTGAATCATTTCCTGCGAACAACACTCGAGTTGACGGCCGCGACCGCGGAGCTTCAGGGGGCGACGCTTCAGTATGCGGCGGTTCCCGCTGCCTACCCGCACATAGATGCATTTNNGCATTCGACTTTCGCGCCGCAACGATGCGGCCGCTGTTCAGTTATGCCGACGAATGCGCCCAGGCCGGACGGCTCTGGACTGTCTTCCAGCACACCGATGAGGCCGTCAGGACGCCGGCAACCGCGGCGCACGGGGTTCCGTGTCCCGCCAACGATACCTTCATCGAGCGTCTTGCCGCTCGCTGAGTCCGGTACACCCCGAGATATCGATCAGTCGTTCGAGCATTACCTTCAGATCACCGGCAAGGCTCTTGCCGTTGGCCTCGGCCAGCGCCTTGTTGCCGATGACCTTGTGAAAGAGCTGCAGCCCCACGATCAGGCCAAGAATGATGGCGGCGCGCTCGCCCCTCTTCGGACCGCGCATCACAGATTTCAACGGTTGCTCGCAATGGCGAGCGATATGGTCGCGCAAGATTGCTGCCGCGCGAGGATTCGGGGCGGAGCGCAGCAGCAGTAGCAAGGGAGCGTTCGGCTGTCCGTCCTGGTCGCCCTTGGTCAAGACCAGCGCAGCCAGGCGCTGTGCGAGCGTCGCGGCATCCCCGCCGAACAAGCGTTTTTCCGCAAACATAGCCTCGACAGCGGCAGCGAAGAGTCTCTCTTTCGAGCCAAAATATCTATTCACAAGCACAGCGGTCACACCAGCCGTATGAGCGATTTCCCGAACCCCAGCGCCGTCGTAGCCTCGCTGCGCGAACGCGGTCAAGGCCGATTGCAGAATGGCCTCGCGCGTCGCCTCCGCGTTTCGCGGCCGGGTGGCCTTAGGGATGGGAGGTGCTGGTTTCTTCCTCATGTATACACCTGTGGACTTCGTACCACTGTAAGTCTACACTCGTATACATGAGCACACAAACCCCTTCCGCCCGCCCTGGAGGAGTGCCATGTTAGACGGCGTTTCACTGGATCAGCTTCGCACCTTCATCGCGGCCGTAGACGAGGGCAGCTTTTCGGCGGCGGGCCGCCGCCTGCGGCGAGCCCAGTCCGTGGTCAGCCAGACGCTGGCGAACCTGGAAGGGCAACTCGGCGTGAAGCTCTTTGACCGCAGCGCTCGCCGCCCGTTGCTCACGGACCAGGGTCGCGCACTGCTCGCTGATGCACGCGAAGTCGCCGGCGACATGGACCGCTTCAAGGCGCACGCCAAGGGTCTGTCCCGCGGGCTTGAACCAGAACTCGGCGTGGTTGCGGATGTCATGTTTCCGATCGCGCCGATCACCTATGCCGTGGCCGCCTTCCAGGAGAAGTTCCCGGCCACTGCGTTGAAGCTCTACATGGAAGGACGATGTGCCGTGGTCAAGCAGGTGCTCGACGGGCACCGCCCGGTCGGCATCGTGGCGTCCTTGTCCCGCGCGCCCGCGCTCCTAACCACTGAACGACTGCTGACGGTCCGGATGGCCATGGTCGTGTCACCTCAGCACGCACTCGCAATCCACGACGCTCCGATCCCGACCGCCCTCTTCGCTGAGCACCTGCAACTCGTGCACACCGATAGTTCGGACCGGCAGCACGACCGCGAATTGGGGCTGCTGTCCCCGAGAACCTGGCTCCTGGCCCATCTCGGGGCCAAGCTTGCTTTCCTGCGCGCCGGGTTCGGCTTCGGCTTCATGCCGCAGCACGTGGTCGAGGCGGACCTTGCGAGCGGCGAGCTCGTGCAGATCGTCGCCGAGGAGATACCGGCCGAGGGCCACCTCGTAGCCATGTCGGCGATCTACCGCGCCGACAGCCCCCCGGGGCCGGCGGGTCGCTGGCTCATCGACCACCTCAAACAAGAAGACGCACTGCGGCTGCAACCGCAGGCGTCCCGCTC
>PMHN01000111.1 GCA_003156695.1 Gammaproteobacteria bacterium | reverse complement strand
GAAATTGAGCGCGGTGCGCTCGCCGGTGAGCACCGGCCTTGCTGGGCCTGAGATATCGAATACCGCCTGGCCGGCGGTAAGCGCGGCGCCGTCGCGCGCGTGCCAGGTGAGCCGCACGCGCTCGTCCAGCCGCCGGAAGGTTTCGTCTGCCCAGGCGGCGCCGCACAGCACCGCGTTCTCGCGCGTGATGACCGCGCCGCGCACCTGCTGCGCCACAGGCACGAGTGCGGCCGTCACGTCGCCGCTGCCAACATCCTCGCGCAGCGCGGCTTCGACCTGGGCGGGAAGATCGGCCGGCAGCTCGGGCACTGGAGCCGCGGCAATACTAACGGCCGACGAACGGCAGACCGTGGCTCGCCGCCGCCATGCACATGAGCATCGGGATGGACAGCACGAAGTTCACGCGCGAGGCAAGGCCTGCGACCTTGCGGGCCGCTGCCTTCTCAGCATCCGTCGCCGGTTTGATCCCCAGGATCTTTTTCTGGTTCGGCCAGATCAGCNNCCCAGACGTTGAACAGCATGATCGTACCGAGCCAGGCGCCGATCCCGATGATGAGGAAGTAGTGCGTCGGGTCATCGAGCCCGGCACCGAAGGTAAAGGCGCTCACGAACTTCGGTCCCAGAAGCCACGCGCCACCCAGCCAGGTTGCGAGCGCGCTCCAGCGAAACCAGAAGAGCGCGCGCGGCGCGACGTACTTGGTGATGCCGGCACCGCCCGGGCCACCTTTGTCCGCGGCCGCCGCCGCCAGAGCCGGGGTCTGGGCGGCGTTGAAGTAGTACAGCAGGCCGATCCAGAACACGCCCGAGACGATATGGAACCAGCGCGCGAAGCCGAGCGAGTTGAACTGGTATCCGCCAATCAGCACCGCCAGGATCAGGGCGATAACTACTCCCAGGACGAGGGATTGACGGTGGTCATTCAGTGGGTTCATGGCCGGAGCACTCCCAAGTTATTGTTTCGGCGGGCTGGATTCACGCAGCCGTCGTTTGAAGAATAGGCGACGCACCCCCATAATTCAAACCTCGCGCCCTTAAGGGGCCATGAGCCACTGTCAGGCGCCTGGCGCACTGAGGCGGTTTTGACCAAGTGAGGCGATGCAGCCCGATTCAAGTCCCGCGGAGCCCGCAGAGCGTCCGCCTTCACCGTGCATCAACGTCTGTTCGCTTGGCCCCGACGGCTACTGCGTCGGGTGCCTGCGGACCGGGGCGGAAATCGGGCGCTGGATGTCGATGAGTCCGCAGGAACAAAGGCAGCTGCTCATGCAGCTCGATGAGCGCCGCAAGCTAAAGAGGTAGGCAAGCGATGGATGTCGTGGAACGAATCAAGACCGAGCTGAATTCAGGCCCGGTGGTGCTGTTCATGAAGGGCACGCCGGACTTTCCGCAATGCGGCTTTTCCGCGCAGACGGTCGCGGCGCTGCGCGCCGTGGGCGCCGACTTCAGGCACGTGAATATTTTCGAAGAGCCGGAAATCCGCGAGGCTCTCAAGCGCTATTCCAACTGGCCGACCTACCCGCAGCTATACGTGAAGGGTGAACTCGTCGGCGGCTGTGACATCGCGCTCGAGATGTACCAGAGCGGGGAGCTCAAGAAGCTCATGACGGAAGTGGGCGCGGCTAAGTAAGCGCTGGCCCGTTTACCGCTGCCTCATGCACCGCGGTGTTGCTGCAGCGCTTGCTGCTCTCGCCTCGCTCACCTTGTCTGGACAGGTAGTGGCGTATGACGGCGTGACCGGCGTCCGTGAGCCGGAGCTAGGCTCAGTTTCGTTCCAGATCTCATGCAAACCGCAGGTTGCGGCCGATTTTAACCGCGCAGTCGCGCTGCTTCACTCCTTCTCGTACGACGCGGCCCAGCGCGCGTTCGAGAAGGTTGCGGCTGCTGATCCGGACTGCGCCATGGCTTACTGGGGCGAGGCCATGGTCAGGTTCCCTCAAATCAACGGCTGGCCAGACCCGTCTGCCGCCGCGGAGGCGCAGCGGGCTTTGGGCATTGCAGATAAGGCGTCTGAACGGACTGACCGTGAGGCGGCCTACATCCGTGCGCTGGAAGAGTTCTATCGCGGCTATACGCCGGCGGAAGCGCTCGGCCATGCGAAGCGCTATGCCGATGCAATGGGTACCCTCGCGGCGGCGTTCCCGAACGATCTGGAAGCCCAGGCCCTCTACGCACTCGCCCTGCTGGCCTCCGATCCGCCAGACGATGTGGGACTCGTCAATCCGAGAATGGCATTCGCACTGCTGGCGCCGCTCTTCAAGGAGCACCCGGATCACCCCGGAATCGCGCACTACATGATCCACGCTTGCGATAATCCGCAGATGGCCCGCGATGGCCTTGAGGCCGCGCGCCGCTACGCCGCCATTGCGCCGGCATCCCCTCATGCACTGCATATGCCAGGGCATATCTTCGCGCGCCTCGGATTGTGGCAGGACGATATTCGCTCCAATCTCGCTTCCAAAGCTGCCGCGCGGGGCATGACGACGGGGATGCATATGGGAGCCGAGAACGAGCTGCACGCGATGGAATTTCTGGAGTATGCCTATCTACAGATCGGTCACGACAACGAAGCTCAGGCCATCGTCGATGAGGCGAAGACGGTCAAACGCTCCGACGTGGATCCGCGCTACCCGACCTACTATGCGATCGTCCAGGCACGCTATCCTGCGTTGCTGTCCATTGAGACGCACAATTGGACGATGGCCGCGCAGCTGCAACCGATCGCCGGCGCGGACACGCTCAGTGAGGGACTGACGCTGCTGGCCCACGCAGTCGCCGCGGGACATCGGCGAGACTCGGCCTCAGGTCACGAGGCGGCCACGACCATCGACGCGTTTATAGCGGCAGGCCCGCCGCTGCCACCGGATTCCCNNGAGCCTGGCGAGACGCCATCTACGCGGTGATCCACGCGATGATGATGCAACAAGGCAATCATAATGGGATCGAACGGATGTGCGGGTTGGCTGGCGTCAGCCGTGCCGGATACTATCGGCATTGGCTGGCCTCGAAGCCGCGCCAGGAAGAGACGGCGTTGCGCGATGAAATCCACGCTTGGGCTGATTTTTCACAAAACGACCTGCAGGGCGCGATGGTGTTATTGCGCCCGATTGCGGGTCGCCAGGCCAAGCTCGGCAAAGGAGAGGTCGAGCTGCCGGCGCGCGAGATGCTAGCTGAAATGCTGTTGCTCGACGGGAAGGCCGCTGAGGCGCTACCTGAATATCAGGCTTCGCTTATGAGCGACCCGAATCGATTCAACGCATTACTCGGTGCAGGGCGGGCGGCAGAGCAACTGGGCAAGCGCCAACTTGCCGCAGGTTACTACCGTACTGCGCTCTCGAACTCTGCCGGCGCCGATGGCGAAGCATGGACAGCGCTCGCACATGCTCGGATGGTAACTAAGCAGGTACCGGACTGACGCAAATCGCGACGTGCTTGCCGCGCTAAATTTCGACCGGCGGTTCGTCGGCCGCCGCATCGCTGGTCGCGGGCGCAGCCGTGAACCAGCCGAGCTCCCGGGCGCGCACTTCGGCGGCCTCGTGACTGCCCCGCAAGCGGTTGCACACCAGACAGAAGATCTCGGCGCAGCGCTCCGCGTCGTAGCGGGCGCTGTGCGCGCTCTCGGCGTCCCAGGTAAGGCCCGCGATCGTTACGGCCTTGGCGAGCACGGTTTGCCCGAGAGCAGCCCCGGCGAGCGTCGCGGTGTCGAAGCACGAGAACGGGTGGAACGGGTTGCGTTTGACGTCCGCGCGGGCAACCGCCGCGTTGAGGAACCCGAGATCGAAGGCGGCGTTGTGACCCACCAGGATCGCGCGGCGGCACTGGTAGCCGCGCACCGCGTGGCGGATCTCCCGAAAGATGCGCTGTAGCGCGTCGCGCTCCGGTAGCGCCGGGCGCAGCGGATGGTGCGGATCAATGCCGGTGACCGCCAGCGCCGCAGGATCCAGGCGCGCGCCGGCGAAGGGCTGCACGTGGTAGCTGTAGGTTTCGCCGCGGCGCAGCGTGCCGTCGTCATCCATGTCGATGAGCGTCGCGGCGATCTCCAGCAAGGCATCGGTCGCGGCATGAAAGCCACCGCACTCGACGTCGATCACCACCGGCAGATAGCCCCGGAAACGCCGTGACATGAGCGCGGCGCTGGCTGCGCTCGGGGGCGCCGATTCCGGAGGTGACGCGCTCATGGGGTGCCCGCGGCAGCGATGCGCCAGGTGATCGACTCGCCAGCGCGCAGCGGCACCAGTTCAGCGGAGCCGAAGGGATAGTTTTCCGGCACCGTCCACGGCTCCTTCTTAAGCGTGAGCGTGCCGACGTTGCGCGGCAGGCCATAGAAGTCTGCGCCGTGGAAGGCGGCGAACGCCTCGAGCTTATCGAGCGCGCCGGCGGCTTCGAAGGCTTCCGCGTACAACTCGATTCCGGCATGCGCGGAAAAGATTCCGGCGCAGCCGCACGCCGCCTCCTTGGCATTGCGCGCGTGCGGGGCGCTGTCGGTGCCGAGGAAAAAGCGCGCGCTGCCGCCGGCCACTGCGCTGAGCAAGGCCGCACGCTCAGCTTCCGCCTTGAGTACCGGCAGACAGTAGTGGTGCGGGCGCAGGCCGCCCGCGAACAGCGCGTTGCGGTTCATCAGGAGGTGCTGCGGGGTCACCGTGGCAGCAACGCCCGCGCGCGCGCTTGACACGAACTGCACCGCCGCTCGCGTCGTGATGTGTTCGAACACCACGCGCAGGCTGGGGTGGCGCTCGGTGAGCGGCGCCAGCACCTCATCAATGAAACGCGCTTCGCGGTCGAACACGTCCACTTGCGGGTCGGTGACCTCGCCGTGCACCTCTAGCACCACCGACAGTTCCGCCATGCGCTCGAGCACCGTGTCGATGCGCCGAACGTCGGTGACCCCCGCGTCCGAGTGCGTGGTCGCGCCGGCGGGGTAGAACTTGCAGCCGTGGACCACGCCGCTGGCCTTCGCGCGCTCGATCTCGGCCGGCGCCGTCGCATCGGTGAGATACAAGGTCATGAGTGGCTCGAAGCTCACGCCCGGCGGGAGCGCTGCCAGGATCCGCTGCCGGTAGTCGAGCGCGAGCTGCGTCGTGGTGACGGGAGGCCTGAGATTCGGCATGACGATGGCACGCGCGAAGCGCGAGGCGGTAAACGGCAGTACCGCGCGCAGGGCCATATCATCGCGCAGGTGCAGGTGCCAGTCGTCCGGACGGCGGATGACGAGCGTGGTCACGCGCGCGCCTTGAGCGCTGCAAATACCTTCTGGCGCAGCAGCAGCTGCAGCGCGAAACGTACGCCAAAGCCTGTAACGTCCGTGCCGACGTGGGCCAGTCCGCCAGTGCGGGTCGCGGAGGACAGGTCCACGTGTGCCCAGGGCGTGTCCGGCGGCACGAAGCGTGCGAGGAAGCGTGTCGCGTGGATGTGATCGCCCTTACCCTCCACGGCGCACTGCACGACGTCAGCCACCTTGCTTTCAATGTCGCTGTCGTAGTCGGACTCGAAGGGGAAATTCCACACCCGCTCGCCGCTCACGCGGCCGGCCTGACCGACGTGATCCTGCCCGAGCGCAACCGCGGCGATCTCGACGACATCCCCGAGGAGGTGCGCGA
>PMHN01000316.1 GCA_003156695.1 Gammaproteobacteria bacterium | reverse complement strand
TGAGCACCACCAGCGCGCTGCTGGCGAGCTGCGCGACGGCGCGCGTCACGTCAGCGCCTTCGTGCAGGTAGACCTTCTCGACGCCGACGCCTTCGTAACTGGTGGCCTCGATACGCGCGATGTCATCCACGAGCGAGGCCATCTGTCGCTCGTGCAGCGTGAGGATGCGGTTCTGGATGTCCTGGGCGCTCATGCCGGCGTAAGTCCACACCACGCTGCAGACCGGAATGTCCATCTCCGGAAAGATGTCCACCGGCATGCGCAGCGCCTCACCGATGCCAAGCAGGCCCACCAGGATGAGGACCGCCACCACGGTGTACGGGCGCTTGAGGACGTATTCAATGAGGGACATGGTGCTTAAGACTCGCCTTCAGGCGTTCACGAGCGGTTCGCCCGCGAGCGGCGCGAGCATGCGGAACGTGCTGCCGTTGCCCGGGACGCTGCTCACTTCCACCCGCGCAGCATGCGCCGTGCAGATGGACTCGACGATCGACAGCCCGAGGCCGGCGCCACCCTGCGCTCGTGTGCGCGAGCCGTCGACACGGTAGAAGCGCTTGAACACGTGCGGCAGTGCCTCCGCGGGAATGCCGATGCCGTCATCCGCAACCTCGAGAATCGCGCAGCCGCCCTCGCGCTTCACGCTCAGGGAAACATGACCGCCGCCGGGCGTGTACTTGATGGCGTTATCGAGCAGGTTGACGATCACCTGCTTGAGCCGCGCGCGATCGCCCTCGACGATCACGCCGGGGTGCGACTCGCACGCGACGCTGACGTGCTTGTCCTCGGCGAGCAGGCTCATCTGCCCGGCGGTCGTAGCCGCGAGCTCGCCCAGATCGAAGCGCTGCCAGGGCGCGTGCGCTTCGCCCGCGTCCAGCCGCGACAGCGCAAACAGTCCCTCGACGATCTCCGCCAGCCGCAGAACCTCTTCCAGCACGCTGCCGAGTGCTTCGCGTGCCTCCCCCGGCAGCTGCCCGTCCTGCGCGAGGCTCTCCAGCTCCCCGCGCATCACCGTGAGCGGCGTGCGCAGCTCATGAGACGCGTCGGCGACGAACTGCTTGGAGCCGTCGATGGCCGCCTCCAGGCGGCTGATCATGAGGTTCAGCGATACCGCGAGCCGCTCGAGCTCATCGCCGCTGTCCACCTCCGGCAGGCGCTCGCCGAGGTTGTGCTGCGTGATGGCCTCGGCCGTCGCCGCCATCCGCGCCACGGGCGCCAGCGAGCGGCGCACCAGCACGAAGCCGCCGGCGACCGCCACGCACACGGCGATGGGCAGGCCGGTTGCGAGCATGAGGAGTACCCGCGCGAGCGTCGCATCCGTGCCGGCGCCCGAGGCGCCAACTTCCACCACGTAAGGCGTGCCATCGGCGCCGGCCGCGGTGATGGCGGCGATCAGGAGCGAATTCTCCGGCAGCCGCACCTTGCGTGTATGTTCCCCGGCCGACGCGGGCGGCACCTGCGCCGGATCGTAGCGCTCGTCCTTCGGCAGGCCCGAGACGTACACGACACGCCCGTCGGCGCGCGTGATGCGGATAAAGCGGTCACTGGCCTCCGGCGAATACAGCTTCTCCACCTCCCCGGGCAGCGCCCCCTCCTCGGCACGGCTGGTGGAGGAGATGAGTGTGCCGGCGATCTGGCGCGCGCGTCGCGCCTGGGTATCGAGGAAGTTCGCCTCCAGGTAGCGCTGCAGAAAGAAAATGGTGAGGACTCCCAGCAGCACGAACACGGCCGTGAGCACCCCTGCGTACCAGGCGACCAGACGGAAGCCTAAGGAGCGCGTGTTCACCCGTCGGCGCTTTGACCCAGTCCGTAGCCCACACCGCGCACCGTGCGGATGAGCTTGGCGGGGAAGGGGTCGTCGATCTTGCTGCGCAGGTGGCGCACGTACACGTCCACGATGTTGGTGAGACCCTCGAAGCTCTGGTCCCAGACGTGCTCGATGATCATGGTGCGCGAAAATACCCGTCCGGGATTGGTCGCCAGGTACTCGAGCAGCGCGTACTCCTTGGGTGTGAGCTCGATGCGGCGCCCGGCACGCTTCACCTGCTGCGTGAGCCGGTCGATCTCGAGGTCGGCGACGCGCAGCACGCTCGCGCGCGTGATCGGCCCGCGGCGCAGCAGCACCTTCACGCGCATGACGAGCTCGGCGAATGCGAACGGCTTGGTGAGGTAGTCGTCGGCGCCGGCTTCGAAGTTGGCCACCTTCTCCACCGTCGCATCGCGGGCCGTGAGGATGAGAATCGGCACCTGTTGGTTCTTGCGGCGGATACGGCGCAGCAGTTCCGCGCCACTGAATCCCGGCAGCATCAGATCAAGGATGATCAGATCGTAGTTGAACGCATCGGCCATTTCCCACCCCGATGGCCCGTCCGCGGCGACGTCCACAGCGTAGCGCTCGGCCCTGAGCGCCCGCGCCACGAGCTCGGATACCTTCATTTCATCTTCGACGAGGAGCATTCGCATGGGGTCGTCTTCCCTCGCAATGAGGGACTCATGAAAACACGCTGGGATTAACGCGCCGCCAACGTGCGATTAAAAACCGTTCAGAATCCTTCGATCATAAAGCCTTTGATTTATCTGGTGTTTCCACCTCGGAAGCGGCGCCAGCGCGAGCGGCCTGTCACGTAAGTGTCATATGAACGAATTCTGATTGTCATATGCGTCAACGAGAGTGTGCGCACCCCCTCCGGGGGGCTTGGCGTCGTACGTACGCATCGCCCAAAAGGACGAATTCGCGCCCCCGGCATTTAGCTGTTTTTCCCCTAAATCACAGGAAACCCGCAGATGATACCTATCAGACCCAAACGCTTTCGTCGCGCGCGCCCCACCGATGTGAGTGCATCCCAAGCCCGCCGTCAGGCGGCTCGTATTGGGGGTGCCTGCCTTCTGTTGGCTTCTCTGGCCGGCGCGGGTCTCGCGCAGGCGCAAACCGCGGGAAACGCACCCGCGAAGTCCGACAGTCTCACCTGGAACGGCATCACGCTCTACGGAATCGTGGATGTGGGCCTGAGCTACGAGACGCATGGCGCGCCGTCGAATGACTATTTCCCGGCAGGGATCGAAAACATCGTCCAGAAGAACAGCAATAACTCGGTTACCGCAGTGACGCCGAACAACCTGAGCCAGTCGCGCATCGGGCTCTCGGGCAATGAGCCGATCGCCGGGGACTGGGCGGGCGTGTTTCGCGCGGAGACCTACTTCAACCCGCAATCGGGCGACATCTCCGATGCGCTGAAGTCCCTCACCCAGAACAACGGCCGTGCGGCCGCCGTACAGACCACCAACGTCGACTCGAGCATCGCCGGGCAGCTGTTCGGGGTGGCCTATGCCGGGTTCGCCTCCCCGACGGTGGGCAGCTTCACGTTCGGGCGTCAGCTGACAACCGTCGCCGATGGCATCAGCAAGTACGATCCGCTGTATGCCTCGAATGCGTTCTCGCTGATCGGCTTCTCCGGCACGACCGCCGGTGGTGGCGACACGGAAGACCGGCGCCTCGATCAGATGGTGAAGTACGTCGGCAACTACGACTGGGCGCACGTCGGGGCGCTGTACCAGTTCGGCGGCTCCACTGGCAGCACCAACACGGCTTACCAGTTCTCGGTCGGCGGGGAGTTTGCCGGTCTTTCGGTGGACGCGTACTACGCCAAGAAGTACGACGCGGTTTCGGTGTCGGCACTCAGCGCCAAGCAGGTGGGTGAGCTCACGGCTACCGGGACACCCCCGGTGCTCGGCTCGCTGGCCGGCTCGGGACTGACGGTGTCCAACTCCCTCTCTGGTACAGTGTCAGACAACACCACCTACGGACTGATGGGCCTGTACGCCATCGACGGATGGAAGTTCTTCGGCGGCTACGAGCACATCACCTTTGCGGACCCGAGCAACCCCTACAGCGCCGGTCAGGACATCATCGGTGGCTACAAGCTCGCGTTCGTCAACGTGCAAACCGGCCCCACGTCGACCTACGCCAACGAAAAGGTGTTGCAGGTGTACTGGGCAGGCCTGAGGTACCAGGTGACGCCGCAGTTCGAGCTGGCCGGCTCCTACTACGGCTACCGGCAGAACAGTTACGCGACCGGAGCTAATNNGGAGCTAATGCGGGTTGCTCGTCGGCCCTCATCGCCGGCTCCTGCAGTGGCACGGAGTCCGCGGTCGGGCTGCTGGCCGACTACCACTTCAGCAAGCGCTTCGACGGCTACATCGGCGGGCTGTGGACTTCGGTCGCGGGCGGCCTGGCCAACGGCTACGACCTCAACACCTCCACCATCAGCACGACCCTGGGTGTGCGTTTCAAGTTCTGATTCGGAAGACCGCTAAGGAAAGCCCGTCCCGTGGACGGACGGACGCTCGGGCCCGCGCAAGCGGGCCTGAGCGTTTCTGGGGACAGGAAACCGCCCGCGGCCACCGCCGTAG
>PMHN01000351.1 GCA_003156695.1 Gammaproteobacteria bacterium | reverse complement strand
ATGCTCAATTTCACCAAAGCGGGGGCCATTTTCCCAAAAAACCAGCTCACGCCAGATCAGGCGATTTCCGATGCGTATTTCCTGAAACTTGTCGTGCTCATCCTGCGCGATATCCCAGATGAATTCGCAGGCTGTATCCGCTAAGTCCGGCAGCTGTTCTACAGTTTTCAGCTTGTCGCGTTCGAAAGTCTCCAGGCGCGTTCGCACTGCAGCATGCACAGCGTGCGGTGCGCTCCATGAGCGGTCGCAATGGCGCCTCCTATGCCATATTACTGGGCCGGTTTTTTGGTGTCCGGCAATCGTCCCTGAGAATTCACGCCCCGGCAGTCAAAACGGCGGCCGCATCACCCACTTGCTGGAATCCTTATTCGAGGTAAAAGAAGGCACTCGGGACATTGTTGTACATCGACGCGCCGATATTGGCAGAGGCGACGATGACGGTGAATGAGCAGTTGTAGCCCCTGGGGGTCGGGTTGTCGCAACCTTCCTTTTTGAAGGTGGTGATCGTGATCGGGTCGGAATTTGTCACACCGGTCGGATGATTCATGGGGTACAGCATGGCTTCTTTCTCTGTGATTCAGATGGTTCTGAGGCACCGCAACCGGAAGCCCCAACCGCCAGCGCGGCACCCAGCGCACAGTGTCTCAACAGCAGTCGCATGATTGATCTCCTTTGGTTGTTCTCGACCGTACGAGGAGATAGACGGGCGTACCGCCGTTTTGTCAGGCCCGCCGCCGCTGCACTTGTGCACAGCCAGACAGGTGAGCCGGCGCCCTTATCCCCGGACTTCCGGGGCGGCAACGCCGCTGCGTGACCCGCCCGGGTCGCCGCAGAGCCTTACGGGGGCCAGGACACGCGCGCCGTCGCGAAAATGTTACATTCTGGCTAAGGCTTCCTTGCCAGCCGGGTGGTGTGAAATACTCCGCGACTGTTTTGCAGCGTGTGGCTGGAGTGTGGTACCAGTACAACGATAGTTCGGGCCGACCCTAAAAGAACGAAGACATCATTAAGGAGTCCGCACAGTGACTACGATCGCTCTGCCTTCCCAGTCCGGTATCGATAAGGCGCATCGGCGCGTCATCTTCGCGTCGAGCCTCGGAACGGTCTTCGAGTGGTACGACTTTTATCTGTACGGGTCGCTGGCCGCCGTAATATCAAAGCAGTTCTTTTCGGGCGTGAACGAGACGACCGGCTTCATCTTCGCGCTGCTCGCGTTCGCCGCCGGCTTTGCGGTTCGGCCGTTCGGAGCCCTGGTGTTCGGCCGACTCGGCGACCTCGTTGGGCGCAAGCACACCTTCCTTATAACCATCGTGATCATGGGTCTCTCGACCGCACTGGTCGGGGTGTTGCCCAGCTACGCGGCGGCTGGTGTTATCGCGCCGGTCCTGCTCGTGGCGCTGCGCCTTCTGCAGGGCCTTGCCCTCGGGGGTGAATACGGTGGCGCCGCGACCTACGTGGCGGAGTTCGCCCCGCAAGGTAAGCGCGGCCTGTACACCAGCTGGATCCAGACGACGGCTACGGTAGGGCTGTTCCTCAGTCTGATAATCATCATGGTGACGCGCTCGGCCCTCGGGCCCGACTTCGACACCTGGGGCTGGCGCATTCCATTCCTCGCGTCCATCGTCCTGCTTGGCATTTCGGTTTACATCCGGATGCAGCTCGCCGAGTCGCCGGTATTCCTTGAGATGAAGGCGGCGGGCACGCGCTCCAAGGCGCCGCTCACCGAATCCTTCGCCCGCTGGGGAAATCTGAAGATCGTGATTCTGGTGCTGCTGGGTGCGACGGCTGGCGAGGCCGTCGTCTGGTACGGGGGGCAGTTCTACTCCCTGTTCTTCCTGACGCAGGTCCTGAAGGTGGACGCGCAGCCGGCGAGTCTGCTTATCGCCGCGGCGCTACTGATCGGGACGCCGTTCTTTATCCTCTTCGGCAGCCTCTCCGACCGCATCGGCAGGAAGCCGATCATCCTCGCGGGTTGCCTGCTGGCCGCCGTAACGTACATACCGATCTTCCACGGCATTACGCATTACGCCAACCCTGCGATCGAGAGCGCCGCCGCGCAGTCGCCGGTCACGGTGACCGCCGATCCCAATGACTGCAGCTTCCAGTTCGACCCGGTCGGCAAGAAGAAATTCGTGCAGTCATGCGACGTCGCCAAGGCAGCCCTGGCCAAGGCGGGTATTCCGTACAGCAACCAGAGCGCTGCGCCCGGTAGCGTCGCTGTCGTACGCGTCGGTTCTGCCGAGGTTCCCTCGGTGGCTGGCGGCAACATGTCGGCGGCTGACTTCAAAACGGCCAGCGGCAAATTCGGCAAGGACCTGGCGGCGAAGCTGAAAGAAGCTGGCTATCCGGTCAAGGCGGATTCTGCGCACATCAACTACCCGATGGTCCTGTTGATGCTCGTGATCCTGCTCATCTACGTGACCATGGTCTACGGCCCGATCGCGGCATGGCTCGTGGAGTTGTTCCCGGCGAAGATCCGCTATACATCCATGTCGCTGCCGTATCACATTGGCAATGGCTGGTTCGGCGGCTTCCTGCCGCCAATCGCCTTCGCCCTCGTGGCCTTCTCCGGCAACATGTACTACGGCCTGCGCTACCCGATCATCGTGGCACTGATGACCGTCGTGATCGGCGCATTGTTCCTGCCGGAGACCAAAGACCGCACTATCCAGTAGAGGCAGCCGCGAGAGGTGCGCCATGAGTA
>PMHN01000281.1 GCA_003156695.1 Gammaproteobacteria bacterium | reverse complement strand
ACCACTTTCGAGACAACCAGCGGCGCTCGCCGCGGCTTGAAGCAACACTGAGCAATTGAGTCCGACGCGGGCGATCAGGTAGGGCTGCCCCGCCAGTCAGCACGAGCGGCGGCTGGCTGAATGGGCTCAACCCGCGGACCGGGCCGCACGCGCTTTCGGCGCCGTTTCCGCCGGGCACCGCGGCGATCACTCTCAGTGGCGCCGCCGCGATGGTGTCCGAGCCCGGCCAGTCCCAACAACCGAGCTTCGCCGGCGTCGCTGTTAACGGCACCGCCGTCACGATCCCGGCGAACCCCGGGCAATGCGTCGCGGTTCTTTGAGCCAACAGGCGCCGAATGACTAGCGCATCACAAACCGAAGCGACTTACTCGGCAGAGCAGATCGCCGCGTGACTTAGGTCCGGTCTCGTATCGCGCCATTGCGTGAGCATCTGCATCGGGCCGTTCAGAAGGGTTCGCGCTCATGCGAGAGCTTATCCGTGTGACCGTAGTTGCAGTGTTGAGCGCTCTTTCACGGTGCAAGGTTCTCCCGACAGTCGGTGCAGCGCGCATGAATGGAAATCCAATTGCCTGCGAGGTTTTTGCATGATTCACGTTGTCCCTCCGAACGCCCGAGGGCCATTGCCGGACGGTGAGGACCAGACAGAGGCTCCCTCCCTCCACGGCGCACCTCACCGACAAGAAACGGTTGGCGACCTCGTCGCAAATATAAACCTCATCGCGTTGATGGCCTATGGCCGTGCGGGGTCGCTCCTCATCCAGAGTTTGTTTGACAGTCACCCTAATGTACTGACTTTGCCTTATGCAGGAGCGATGCTTTCTTTGATACCTGCGTCAATTGATGACGTGAGTCGGCAAATTGATTGGTTCATTAAAAGGTTCCCTATAATTTTTGACACATCCGGAGGAGGTTATTTTGGCGATGTAAAGGACCTTGGGGCGGGTAACTTTGGGTCCGACGGCGACGAAGATTTGCGTGTGTGTTCAACGCTTTTCAAGAAAACACTACTGGGCATCGTGAACGAATATTGCACAATCGACAGCAATCGGCGGTTGTCTAGAAAAGAGTTCTTCGTCCTTGTGCATATAGCATATGGACTATGCCTGCGGTCTTTTAATGTTACTGAGATCAGATACATTTGTTATCACACCCATACGCACGTTCATGACGAATGGCAAACTATGTTGGAGGCTTTTCCCGAGCTGTATTTCATCGGGATGACTCGAGATCCGCGACAAGATTGGCTCTCCTGGAAAACAATCTATGCGTGGCGGGTGCAAAGGGAGGTCCCACCAATATTTCTTGTCTTACACGAATATAACAACTACTCAAAGGGTTGCTACGAGCTGAGTAAACTGGTCGAGAGGCTGAAGGATGATCACATTCGGATCATTGATTTGGAAAAATTGCATAGCTCGAACATAAAGGCGATGACTCATTTGTGCAGCTGGCTTAACATTGAGTTCGATGAATGCTTGCTTCAGTCGACGTTTAATGGTCGCCTGTGGCACGGCAACGCCACGAATGGCAAAAGAACGTCCTCTCTCAATCCGAACATGACACGAGATACGTGGCGTAAGGAATTGCCTGACCACGACCGGAAACTTATTTGTTCACTGGTGCCAGGATCGATTGAGTATCTTGGGTATGACAAAGAAAATCCTGGGACCAGCATAGTAATCGACGATTTTAAATACAGCAGCGATTTGCGGTTGTTTATTCACTGTATTCTTTTCAGATCTTGCTTATGGGGGAATCCGGGCCGCAATTTCTGGCAGAGCGGCAAACTGATTAAGAAAATAGGCATTTTACGTCGCCTCGGTGTGATTGTTTTTGAGGGAGCCCGTCTCTTTTTTGAACTGAGGGGGGATGGGCTAGACCGTCAAATTGCTGAAATCGTGGCTCAGCAAAAGGAGTTACTAGGCAAAAAGCTTCCACCAATGTCCATTTTGTAACTCCCGCTTCATCCTCCGCCGTGGTGTGCTCCAAAGTGCGCTAATTGATCTCGACACCTCCGATGTCCGCTCCTGGGCGGCCAGCCGCCCCTTACGTTGTCGCCGATTTCTCAGAGTTTCGCATCAAGCGTCGCGGCGCCGGGTTTGGTGCTGCCGTCCGGCAGCGGAACCGAGATCGGGGCGACGGTGACTGTTGCGATGCCCGTATGTTGCGTGATTCCGATCTTTCGCGCGGTGGATGACGAGAGATCCACGATGCGGCCCACTACATATGGCCCGCGGTCTTGGATGGTCACATGCGCGCTTTGGCCGGTCTCAGTGTTGGTTACCACCGCCGTGGTACCGAGTGGAAGCGTCCGACTCGCTGCGTTGTCGTGGCGCGGGTCCATTTTGGTGCCGTCCGCCATTTCTCGGCCTGCAAACTTCTGCGCGTAGAATGATGCAATTCCGAATCGGGTGCGGCCTGACAAGTCAGGTCGCGGCTTCGCTGACGCTGTGGCGAATTGCGCCGACTCCCCGACCGTGGGCTTGGAGCTTGCCTCTGGGTCAGCGTAGGGTTTGCACCCGGCAGCAGCGACGACAACAACGCTGAGCAGCAATATCGCTGCAAACCGATTCAAGTTGAGAATGTCGAGCATCGCCAGGTCGATCCTGGCCTTTCGATGCAGCGTAGTCTGTACGCTGGCACGCAATGGGCCCGTATGCGGGAAACGAGGCGTAACTGGGCCTGAGTCCGTGCTGTTGCCTCAGATGCTCAGCGACCCAGAATCTGCGACCGCCCCCGAAAGGCCATCATTTCCGGGACCGTCACTGGCCGGTTGTGTGCCGGTTCCGGCCACTATCGAACGGCCGCATACGCGCGCCCGCGCCTTACTTCNNACATGGCATATCGCGCCCCCGCTACCACAATCTGCATGTGCCCTGCCCTCTGGGTCACACGAGATCGACGCTTAGATAATTGGCGTAGCGGGCCCCCCGCTACCAACCTTCCTTAGATGAGTTGGAAGCTTTCACTGAATCGATTCGATGTCGTGCATGGCCATTCCTGGCCGAGAGCGGCAAATCGGGGTCTCAAGTTAGAGACTCGTCCCCATGCGTTCGAACCTACACCCTGCCACCACGTGGCCCAAGGAAAAACCACAGAATCAAACCCAGCAGCGGCAGGAGCACCACCACTAGTATCCAAATCAATTTCTTTTCGTTGGAAGCGGAGCTCTGAACGATATTGATTACCGCCCAGATGTCGCCAGCAAGTACCAACAAGCCCCAAAGACCATTGTATCCAACGGACATCATTCTTGGATCCTCCCCTTCTGCGACATCGTGACCACTTCAGCGTTGCCCATTTGTCTAGGCACCCTGATCCCAGGCACAGTTTCGCACGACTCGATTCACAATCGAAAGTCTGCCGTGCGCGGACTTCAGCCCCCAACTGTGTGGCCGCTCATGGGCCGGTTCCGGCCGGTCGGGCTGAAATACGCTGGCCGAAGAGGGCTCCAATTTACCCAATCTTTGAGAGCGAGCAAAAAAGTAATTCAGGGATGTCGATTTAGGCCTATCTCGAACGTCTAATAAGTGAGCGGCAAAATTGCGTATCCGGCACTCAACGAGACATCCCGCAAAGGAGAAATCAGCATGGCCCTGCCGATGACCCCTACCATTACTGCCTTTGAACGGTCGCCCGATCGCGGCAGGGGACTGGCGCGTGACATGCGCGTTCGCTGGGCGCTTGAAGAAGTGGGCCAACCTTACGAGGTTCGTCTTGTTTCGTTCGGTGCGATGAAGGAACCCGCGCATCGAGCGCTTCATCCTTTCGGGCAGATTCCGACCTATGAAGAAGGCGATCTTGCCCTGTTCGAGTCGGGGGCGATCGTGTTCCATATCGCAGAGCGCCATGCAGGCCTGTTGCCTGAGGATGCGAATGCCCGGGCGCGCGCGATCACGTGGTTGTTTGCCGCGCTCAACACGGTTGAGCCGCCGATCCTTGATCTCACAATCGCCAAGTTCCTGGAGGGGGACAAGCCCTGGTACGAACAGCGCCTGCCTGTCGTCAAGGATCGCATCCGTGATCGGCTGGGCGAACTTTCCGGTCGCCTTGGCGATGCCGACTGGCTTGATGGTGCGTTCAGCGCGGGCGACCTGATGATGGTGGCGGTGCTGCTCAGGTTGAAGGCATCGGGTATGCTGGACGAATATCCGAACCTCTCCGCCTATGTCGCCCGCGGCGAAGCGCGGGCCGCCTACAAGCGTGCTTTCGACGCTCAATTGGCGGTTTTCACCGGCAAGCCACCGACCGGCTGATGAAAGTCAGCGCTAGGCTCAACGCCCAAGAAAAGTATCCGCGCAGGCCGTGGCGAAGCGCAAATGACGGCCTTTACGTGGACCGTGAGGGCCATAGGCGACTGTGCGCTTGTTGGGGGAGACCCTTGGCTTTGTGACGGCCGCGCGCGAGCATATGTGGTGGCGACGCGAAGTGCATTGTGGGTTTGGTGCCTGTGCTCCTTGGGGGCGGTCGCGGCCAGAGGCGCCGAAGCACCAGCGGCCAATCTTAAGAGCGATAACCCCGTTCACTCGACACTCGACCACGCGGTCGACACCGAGTCGGTCAGCTATTTCCATTCAGGGTGTCATGTCGGACTTTCGCTCGCGGTCGTCAACTCCGATGGCAGTCATTATTACGATTACGGCGAGACCACGCGCTCTGGAGCAAAACTGGCGGACAGGCGGAGTATTTACGAAATCGCGTCCGTGACTAAGGTTTTTACCGCCGCGCTCGCCGCCAAAGCGCTAGTCGATAAGCGTATGACGTTGGATGGGGACTTCCGGTCCTACCTGCCCGACACATATTCGAACCTTNNACAGCCCATCACGTTGCGATGGCTTGTGACGCATCGTTCGGGGATGCCGCGGGACATACCAGATACGGATGCTATCTTTGCCAAAAACCACTTCCATACGCGACCGTATGAGTTGGTCGCTATTGCCAGAGGCTACAACCGCAGCCGCACGCTGGCGGCGCTTCACGGGGTTCACCTGCAGAGTCCTCCCGGAGAAAAGGAGAGCTATTCAAATGCCGGCTTCCCTGCTCTTTCCGCATCAGCACGAAGGGTACGTGCTGCTAGCGAACGATGCCTGCATGGGCACCGAGAGTGCGCTCGCAGATATCGCTATGTCGCTGCATCGAAAACTCCGTTCGGGCGAGCCGACTTCATGAACGAAGTCGATTTACGTTGCGCCAGGCAAGCCAGGCATATGCCTTGGTCGGCGGCCGACACCTGGCGTTTGAGGTGCGGGAAGCGCAGGCTTATGAGCGAAGCGGCGCCTATAGACAGTCTGCAGCAGCTACTGAACGCCCGAATCAGCACACGATGTTGTTTCTACGCGGATTGTTCGATCGTCTGTTTATAGCCGGCGCTGTAGTGGCCGGGGGCCTGGTGCCAGGCTTCATCGCGCAGTATCGCCAGCGGTTAGGGGGGCGACTCGATCAAGCCCGACTTGATCTCGAACCCTGGCAGAGAATCGCAGACCAGTTCTATCAGGGCGATCTCGACAAGCTGATCCAGTATCACCTGAACAGCAAAGATGCAACCTTTCACGCGGAAGGCAGTGTCATTCAATCTCTCATCGTCACCGTGCAGCGACTGCAAAGCGCCGTCGACGCCTTGCATAGCAGCTTATTTCATCAGCTCGGGTATTTGACACTGCACGCCGACGCCGGCCTCATGCGCGCCACCGTCACTGACTGGGTGCCAACGTTCGCGCTCTCCATCGAAGGGGTGCTGTTCGCACTGCTATTTGCCGTTGCGGTCTGGTTGGTGTTTCATTTCTTTTGGTGGCTGTTCGCGCTGATCGGCAGCTGGTTACTGGGCGCGGTCCATTACGCCTACAGCGACGACGCCGCGAACCGAAGTCGCCGCCGAACGCGCGAGTAAGTCCCAAATCGGCCCCCGCAACCACTGAGCTCGCCCGCAGCAACGTCAGCAATTGACCGAGGCTGCCGGTGGTGGTATTTCGTAATCTCGTCGCCGCGGTGGTGTGGGGGGCAGGCTTCAGGCAAGCGCGCGTCCGCGCTCATTCTGTAGCCAACCCGCCACAATTGGTAATAGTTCCAAACGACGGGCTCGACGATGGAGGCTTACCATGCGTGCCAGCGTTTTGAAAGCCCCAGGTAGGACAANNCGCTCGCCGCCGTCGTCTGATCGGCAGGCCGCCCACGCGGCGGTGTTGCAGGCGTGCGATTCCGACATCAAGAGTCTTTGCGCAGGCAAGCAGGGACGCGAAGTGATGATGTGTCTACACAGTAACACCGACAAGCTCAGCGGCGGTTGCAAGGACGCCATGTCGAAGCTGCACAAGCCTACAACGCCTGCGGCTCAACCGCAGTAAAAGGCGCGGTAAAGCTGGGTCACCGACCGCCACCCGAGCGGCTATGGCGGCGTGGCGGGGATCGGTGCCAACGTCATTTCCGGCGTCGTATCAGGCGTAGATCTGGTAGATCAATAGGTAGCACGCCCCGCTACCACTTAGCTCGCTGGCAGTACCGTCAGCAGTTGAATCTCCCGCATCACGCCGCGCGCCGTCTCCCGGCCCGACTCACTACAGCAGGCGCCGGGCGAATAGCACCTCGAAGGGCGGCATCACGGCGTCGATCACGTCGCGGTACCCCGGCGGCACCTGCGGCAGGTGCCCGCCGCGTGGCTCGAATCCAGTCGAGTCGAGCACCTTCTCATACCAGTAAGGTGCCCATACGCCGTCACTGGCACGCGGACCGGGCGGCCAGCTCAACATGCGCGGGGTGAAGCCGATGCGCAGCAGGTCGCACAGCGCGCGCAATTGCGCCTCCGGCGCCTTGAGAAACTCCCCGGCGTCGACTACCGGGGCAGGCTTGCCGGTCAGGCGCTGCACGTGCTCGTAGATCTCGAGCTGTTGCACCACGCCGATGTCTTCAACCGTGACGTTGGGGCGACTCCTGATGTAGGAGGTCAGGACTTCACGCGGGTCGCGGATCAGGAACACGTGGGTCAGCTCGCCCAGCCAGCCGCGCTCGATATGCGGCAGCAGATGGTGCGTCATGTGCTTCTGGTAGAAAACGGCCTGGTTGTCGGGCACCGGTCCGGTGAGTTGCGCCGCGACCTTGCGCCAGTCCGTCTCACCGGCGGCGATTACTTTCTCACGCCCCGGGTGGTCGAGGCCCGTGCACGCAAGGTAGTGCGCGTACAGAGGCTCGTCGATCACCACGCAGTCGCCACGATTTTCCCACGCGCGCATCATCGCGGTTGAGATGTTGCGCGGACCGGACCACATTGCCAGACGCAGCGGTTTCACGGCACGGCGCGCGCCACGTCGCGATCGATCAACTCCAGGTACAGCTGCTGCAGGCGCTCGACGAGCGGACCGCGGCCCGCGCTGATCTGTCGACCATCGATCTCGATGACCGGAGCGACGCCTGCAAACGTGCCGGTGACGAACGCTTCATCCGCGCCGTAGACCTCCGTCAGGCTGAAGTCCTTCTCGTACACGGGGATTGCGTTCTCGCGGCATACCCGCAGCACGTTGGCGCGGGTAATTCCGGGAATGCAATACTTACCGGTCGAAGTCCACACTTCTCCGCGCCGTACAATGAAGAAATGCGTCGAGTTGCAGGTGGCCACGAAGCCCTGCGGATCGAGCATCAGCGCCTCGTCGGCGCCGGCTTTGGTCGCCTGGATACAGGCAGTGATGCAGTTGAGCTTGGAATGCGAGTTGAGCTTCGGATCCTGCACGTCCGGAGCCCCACGCCGCACGTGCACCGTGAACAGACGCAGGCCGTGTGTCAGGGTGTCCGGGCGTGGCAACTTGTATTCCGGAATGATGACCACTGTAGCCGGTCCGATGCAGGCGCGCGGGTCTTGGTAGGGGGTGCTTTTCAATCCGCGCGTCACCATCAGCCGAACATGGACGCCTTCGGTCATATGGTTGGCCGACAGCGTCCGGTAGAGGGCGGCGGTGAGCGCCGCGCGATCCATGCCGATGTCCAGATCGATCGCCTTGGCAGCCTCGTACAGACGGGCCAGGTGCATCTCCAGAAATGCCAGGCGTCCGCGGTGCACCCGCAGTCCTTCCCACACCCCGTCCCCGAGGAGGAAACCGGCATCGAACACGGATACCAGCGCGCGCTCGCGAGGGTGGAGCTCGCCGTTGACGTAAATGAGGATGTCCCGGTTGCGTGGATCGTCCGCGTGGCTGTGGGCGCCGTGTGTCATCTGCATGTCCTCGCGTAGTTACCCACACGCGCAAAGGTCGTGGCGTTTGTGATCATAGACCTGCGATCATCTGACCAACAGATGAGCGGTCGATGCAGTCAACATGCCGC
>PMHN01000109.1 GCA_003156695.1 Gammaproteobacteria bacterium | reverse complement strand
CGCGAAACTCGGGGCGGTTGCGGTGCACTGCTTCGATATCGACCCCCAGGCGCTCATCGCGACGCAGGGCAACGCGCTCGCCAACGCGGTGGCCGGTCGTGTGCACGTTCACGAGCACCCGGATGGCCTGCCACGCGGCGCCGACGTGCTGCTCGCGAACATCCTCGCGGGACTACTTTGCGAACTCGCCACCACCTTCGCGTCCCTCGTGCGCCCTGGCGGTCAGATCGTGCTCGCGGGTCTCATGGACCATGAGGCCGCGGACGTGACAGCCGCTTATGCCGCGTGCTTTCATGTCGAGCGATTCGGCGACCGCGACGGTTGGACGTGCCTCGCGGGTCGGCGCAACTGACCGGCCGCGGGCTTAAGTTCCCATGTTCACCATTTGTCCCAAGTGCGCCCTCACGCTGGCGGTGTCCGCTGCCGATCTGCGCGTGGCCCAGGGCTATGTGCGATGCGGCCGCTGTTCCAGCGTGTTCAACGCGCTCGCGCGGCTGACCGAGGAGCGCCACGGCGCCAGCCCCGAGCCCGCGTCTTCGCCACCACCCTCGGCGTCGTTGTCGCCGTCACCCGCTCTGCCAGGCGTCGGGGCGGAACCTGGCGCACTGCCGGAGGCGTCGCCGGCGCCCGCGCCAGCGGCAGCCGAGGACCCCGCGGCGGTCCCGGACCTGGATGCCATTCCCGAGGAGGCGCTCGAATTCAATCCCGACACAACCAATGCGGAATCAGTGTTCGTGCAGCCGCGACCGGATCCGCAATGGGAGGCGGCGACGGGTTCGTTCAAGGCGATGGTCGCGGCAAATCAAGAACCGGTGCTGGAGTTGAAGCCCGAGCCGGACGGGCTGGTCGAAGTGGAAATCGATGCGGACTTTCTGTCCGCGATCATCCAGGCCGATGCAGGCGCTGCAACGCTCGCAGCAGCCGCGCCCGCACCGACACCCGAGCCCACGCCCTTGCCTGCGCTGGCGGACGCTGCCGCGGCGCACGGTCCTGTAGCCACGGCGGCCGCGTCACGGCCGGCGCCCGCGAGAACGGCGGACTTACGGCACGCGGTGCCGCACGCGCGACCGGATCCCGAGCGTGATGCGCCCAGCGTGCGCGCACTGGTGCACGAACACCTGCGCAAACGCGAGGCGCCGCCTGCGGCGGATATCCCGGACGCCGAAGAGCATTTGATCCCCCGGCCACCGTACCTGTGGCTCCTGGGCACGCTCGGCGCCGTGGTACTGCTCGTTGCGCAGATCGTGAACCACTATCGGGATGATCTGGCAGCGAGCGCGAGTTTCAACCACCCGCTGACGGCCCTGTATCGCTCACTCGGCGTGACGCTCAAGCCGCACTGGGATCTGCACAGCTACGACGTGCGGCAACTCGGCGCGTCCGTGGATCCGGGGAATCCCGGTCATATCACGGTGCGCGCGAGCATCAAGAATGCCGGCCAGCAGCCGCAACCGCTGCCGCTTCTGCGGGTCACGCTGCAGGATCGTTTCGGCAACCGCATTGCCGCGCGCGACGTGCAGCCGCAGTTCTACGTCCCCGGCGCCGTACCCGCTTCGGCGCTTCTTGGCGCCGGGCAGCGCATCGACGCCGAGATGGCCTTCGTCGATCCGGGTACCAGCGCGGTGGGATTCGAGCTCGATGCCTGTCTGCCCGCGAGTGGTGGCGGGATCGCCTGCGCCAACGACGTCACCGCGCGGTAGAAAAGAGGTACCCCTTGCGCATCGGACCATATCTGCTGCCCTCGAACGCGGTGCTCGCTCCGATGGCCGGGGTAACGGATCGGCCGTTCCGGATCCTGTGCCGCAAGCTTGGCGCTGGACTCGCTGCCTCGGAGATGCTGACCGCGGACACGCGCCTGTGGAGTACGCCCAAGTCGCGGCAGCGCATGAACCACGAAGGCGAGCCCGAGCCGCGGGTCGTGCAGCTCGCCGGTGCCGACCCGCAGGCGCTCGCCGAAGCCGCGCGCCTCAATGTCGCACTCGGGGCGCAGATCATCGACCTGAACATGGGCTGCCCGGCAAAAAAAGTCTGCGGGAAACTCTGCGGATCGGCGCTGCTCATGGACGAGGCGCTGGTGGCGCGCATTCTCGACACCGTCGTGCGTGCCGCCGCCGTGCCGGTCACTCTAAAAATCCGCACCGGCTGGGATCGCGAGCACAGGAATGGCGCGAACATTGCACGCATCGCACAAGCGTGCGGCATAGCGGCACTCGCCGTGCACGGCCGCACGCGCGCGGATTTTTATCAGGGCGAAGCGGAGTACGAAACGATCCGCGTGATCAAGGCGAGCGTCACGATTCCGGTTTTCGCGAACGGCGACATCACCACAGCAAAAAAAGCACGCGACGTACTTGATTTCACCGGCGCAGACGGAGTAATGATCGGCCGCGCAAGTCACGGCGCGCCATGGATATTCGGCGCTGTCAACGCCCATCTTCGTGTGGAAAAAACGCCGCCGCAGCTTCTGCGCGCCGAGGTGCGTGATATGATCCTCGCGCATCTGGATTCCGTTTACTGCTTCTACGGCGAGGAGACTGGAGTCCGGATTGCGCGCAAACATCTCGGCTGGTACTGCGAGCAGCTGCTCGACGATCCCGCGCAGGTTCGTCGGGAACTAATGGGGGCTCTGAGTACCGCCGCACAGTTCGCGCAGGCGCTTAAACATTTTGATTTTTGGGTGGGCCAGGCTGCGGTAGCGGCCTGACGCAGAGTCTTTGGGGGATCCCACATGACGGCCAAGAAAAAGACGCGCGCTCGTGAGTCCGCCGCCAGCCGGCTGAACGGCCGGGACTTGCCGCTGCGTAATCACGCCGAGCGGGCGTTGAGCGAATATTTCACCAGCCTGAATGGCCACCGGCCCGCGCACCTGTATGACCTGGTGCTGCGCGAGGTCGAAGAGCCGCTGTTTCGCGTGGTGCTCAACTACGCCGAAGGCAATCAGAGCCGCGCCGCCGTGATCCTGGGGATCAACCGCGGCACGCTGCGCAAGAAACTGAAGCAGTTTGGACTTGCCGGCTCCTGATGTCCTGAATCCGGGGGCGTGAAGCCCATGACTCCTGCAGTTCGTCGCGCCCTGCTCTCGGTCTCCGACAAGACCGGGCTCATCGAGTTCGCGCGCGCGCTCGCGCAACGCAACATTGAAATCCTCTCCACCGGCGGTACCGCGCGTCTGCTGGCTGACGGCGGCGTTGCGGCGCGCGAGGTCGCCAGTTACACCGGTTTTCCCGAGATCATGGACGGCCGGGTCAAGACGCTGCATCCGAAGATCCATGGCGGACTTCTCGGCCGCCGGGGAGTGGACGATGCGGTCATGGCGCAGCACGGCATCGCCCCTATTGATCTGGTGGTGGTCAACCTCTATCCGTTCGCGCAAACGGTCGCCCGCCCGGACTGCAGTTACGCGGACGCCGTCGAGAACATCGACATCGGCGGACCGGCCATGGTGCGTGCGGCCGCGAAGAATCATGAATCCGTGCTGGTAGTGGTGGACCCGGCCGACTACGCGGCGGTACTCGCGGAGCTCGACGCCCACCACGGCAGCAGTGAACTCGCCCTGCGCAGCCGGCTCGCCGCCAAGGCCTTCGCCCACACAGCGCGCTACGACACCATGGTGGCGAGATACCTGTCGGAGCATCACGCGCTTCCCGGCGAGCCATTTCCCGCCACCCTTCCCCTGGTGTTCGACAAGGTGCAGGACCTGCGCTACGGGGAGAACCCGCACCAGGCGGCCGCGTTCTACCGCGAGCCGGCAGCCACAGGCGCGAGCGTCGCCACCGCGCGCGTGCTGCAGGGCAAGGATCTGTCGTTTAACAATATCGCGGACGCGGACACGGCCATCGAGTGCGTGCGCCAGTTTGCGCAGGCAGCCTGCGTCATCGTCAAGCACGCGAACCCGTGCGGGGTCGCCCTTGGCGCCACGCTGCTGGAGGCTTACGAGGGCGCGTACCGCACCGACCCGACGTCCGCGTTCGGCGGCATCATCGCCTTCAATCGTGAGCTGGATGCAGCGACCGCGAAGGCGATCATCGAGCGGCAGTTCGTGGAAGTCCTCGCCGCGCCGGCCGTGCACGCGGCTGCGGCGCGGCTGCTGGCGGGCAAGCCCAATGTGCGCGTGCTCGAGCTTGGCGACCTCAAGGCCAGCGCCGGTGGCGCACTCGAATTCCGCAGCGTGACCGCGGGGTTGCTGCTGCAGTCGCGCGATCTTGCGGACCTGACGGAATCCCAGCTGACGATACCTACGCGCCGCCAGCCCTCGGCGGGGGAGCTGCGCGACCTGCGCTTCGCGTGGCGCGTGTGCAAGTTCGTGAAATCCAACGCCATCGTGTTTGCCCGTGACTGCGCCACCATCGGCGTCGGCGCCGGCCAGATGAGCCGCGTGTACTCGACGCGCGTTGCCGCCATGAAGGCGAGCGATGAAAAGCTCAGCGTGGAGGCAGCGGTGATGGCATCGGACGCTTTTTTCCCGTTCCGCGACAATCTCGACGTCGCCGCGGGCTACGGGATCCGCGCGGTGATCTCTCCCGGCGGCAGTGTGCGCGACGCGGAAGTGATCGCCGCCGCTGATGCACATGGCATGGCGATGGTGTTCACCGGCATACGGCATTTCCGGCACTGATGCGCCGGTTGCCCCAGCAGTGAAAGTCCTGCTCGTCGGCGGCGGCGGACGTGAACACGCACTCGCGTGGAAGTGCGCAGCTTCGCCGCGCGTGACCGAAGTCCTGGTGGCGCCCGGCAATGCCGGCACGGCGAGCGAGCCGAAGGTGCGCAACCTGAGCGTGGCCGCCGAGGACATCGACGCGCTGGTGCGGCTGGCCACGGCGCAACGTGTCGACCTCACCATCATCGGACCCGAGGCGCCGCTGGTAGCAGGCGTGGTCGACGCCTTCGCGGCGCAGGGTCTTGCATGCTTCGGGCCGCGCCAGGCGCCCTCGCAGCTCGAAGGCTCGAAGGCCTTCGCCAAGGAGTTTCTGCGGCGCCATGGCATACCGACGGCGCGCTCGCGGACCTTCACGTCCGAGAGCTTCGATACCGCCTGGGTGCGCAGTCAGCGCGCGCCCCTGGTCGTCAAGGCAAGCGGGCTTGCGGCCGGCAAGGGCGTCGTGATTGCAGAGTCGACCGCCGCGGCGGTGACGGCCGCGCAGGCGATGTTTGGCGGCCAGTTCGGCGCCGCCGGCCGCGAGGTGGTGATCGAGGAGTTCCTGGCAGGTGAGGAAGCGAGCTTCATCGTCATGGCCGACGGCGAGCACGCCCTGCCACTCGCTACCTCTCAGGATCACAAGCGGCTGCAGGATGCCGATCAGGGACCCAACACCGGTGGCATGGGGGCTTACTCGCCGGCACCAGTGGTCACGCCCGCGATGCACGCGCGCATCATGCGCGA
>PMHN01000369.1 GCA_003156695.1 Gammaproteobacteria bacterium | reverse complement strand
TGGCGGCCGCCCCCGAGGAGTCGATGCTCCCGGCGACACCATCCGACTCGGGCGGCAAGGCGTGATAGTGGCCGAGGAGTCGCGTGAGGTTGCCACTCGCATGGCCAGGCAGGAGCACGAGGACCCGTCCATCGCGCTCGTGTGCCTGCAACCAGCGGCTGACCGCTGCCTGCGGTGACAGGCCGTCGCTTCGCACCACGGTGAAGGATGCACCGACGCCGCGATCGAGCATCGCGATCGTGGTCTCGTCAGGATCCAGCAACGCCAGCGACTGATGCGCACAATCGGCGTGAATGCGCCGTGCGAGTCCGGATAGATTCTGCCAGCGATCGATGACCGGGAACGCCACGATGCAGCCTACGCACAGCGCGCAGGCAAAGCCCGTGTATGTCCAGCCGAGGCTGCCCTTGAGGTTTCCCTGCCGCTGCGCCTCGAGCGCGCGCGAGCGCATCGCGTGGGCCGCCGCGACCGTGAGTAGCGCGCCGGCAAGACAGATGGCGGGTGAGATGCTGCCAGCGGCGCCAAGCAGCGCCAGTGCCGCGGCGATGATCCACGCAAGGGCGAGCACCAGCGTTGCGGTAAGGGAGGTGGCGAGCTGGTCGATCCGGCCCGGCTGTTGCTGCACCTCGTGCACCCATAGTCCTGCGAGCAGCGCGAACCCCAGGAGCGCGGGAGCGGCGTAGACATCGCGCGCGGTCGCCGCCAGCGAGAGCACGACGAGTAACGGCAGGCTCGCGGCCACCGCAAATCGCCAGGCGGAGCCGCAGACTCCCGGATCGCGCACGCGCGTCCACGCCCGCCACAGCGCCGCGGCGACCACCAGTGTCCAGGGCAGCAGGTACAGCGGCAACTCGAGCAGATACTTTCCCGGCGCATTGTGGTGGCCGGTGGTGTAGTCGAGTCCGGCGGGGGAGGCGACATGTGTGAAGCGCCCGACGATGTTGTGCCAGAAGAGGGTGCGCAACGCCTCGGCACCGTGCGCGCCGTGTGCAACCGCCAGGAGCCACGGACCGATGATAAGCGCCTGCAACACGAAGCCCGCGTACAGCTCCCAGCGGCGCAGCTCCGACCAGCGCCGCTCCCAGACGATGAGTGTGAGAAGCGCCAGCGCCGGCACCAGCCACCCCGGGGCGCTCTTGGCCATGAAACCGATCGCAGCGCCGGTGTGCATGAGCAGATACCCCCCCGCCTTGCGTGCTCCCGCGGGCGCCTGGTAGCCGTGCCAGGCGCCGAGCAAGGCGAGTGCGCTGCCCGCCAGCAGGCACGCATCCGGGGCCAGCCAGATGGTGACGCGCCAGGCCGTAATGGCGGAGCCCGCGATAAGGGCCGCGATGATCGCGGCCAGGACGTCCGCGCCCAGGGCCTGCGCCAGCGCGCCGATCGCCAGCGCCGTGACTGCCGCGTACACAAGATTCGGTGCGCGCGCGGCCGGCGCCGAATCCCCGAACAGCGCCTCGGCACCCGCAGACATCCAATAGGTCAGCGGCGGCTTTTCCAGAAACGGCGTGCCGGCGAGCTGCGGCAGCGTGCGATCAGTCTGCTGGCCCATGCGCCAGGTGATGTCAGCCTCCCGGGGTTCATCGGGCGTCCACAGCCCGCGGCCGAGGATTCCCACCAGCCACAGCGGCGCCAGCGCCAACACGACGAACGCGGCTNNTAGCGGCTGCGCGCCTCACGAGAGTTTCGTCTCCGGGCGCGCGCGATGCGCACTGCTCTCGAGCCAGCGCTCGAGTGGCGAGATGTAGGTGTTGACGAGATGCAAACCGAGCTTGGAGCGGCGCCAGAGGATGTCCTGCGAGGTCTGCGCGAATTCTTCGCGGCACAGGTACTCGAGCTCGCACTCGTAGAGCTGCGGCAGGATCTCCTCGCCACAGTCCGCCGGCGAGGAGGCGTTGCCCAACACGCGTTCGAGCCGCGTCCCATAGGCGTGCGCAAGACGCAGCCGCAGGCGCTCTGGGAGCCACGGATAGCGCCGCTCGGTGCTGCGCAGGAATACCGCGAAGGAGCCTTGCGGCATGTCGCCACCGGGAAGTCTCGCCGCCGCGGTCCATGCGCCGCCACGTTCACCCAGCACCGTCCCGAGCAGGGTCACGGCATCCTCCGCCAGCCGGCGATAGGTGGTGATCTTGCCACCGAACACCGACAGGAGCGGTGCGGGTTTGCGATCGAGTTCCAACGCATAGTCGCGCGTGACACTCATGGGGTCGCTGGCTTCATCGGCGAGCAGCGGCCGCACGCCCGAGTAACTCCAGACGACATCGTCGGGGAGAAGCTGCTGCGTGAAGTAGCGGTTCGCGAGCGCGCACAGGTAGGAGATCTCGCCGCTGTCGATGCGTACCGTGCCGGGCTCGCCGTGATAGTCGACATCGGTGGTGCCGATCAGCGTGAAGTCGTGCTCGTACGGGATCGCGAACACGATACGCCGGTCTACGTTCTGGAAAATGTAGGCGAAGCGATGCGCGAAGAGGCGCGGCACCACGATGTGACTGCCCTTCACGAGACGCACCTCGCGCGTGGCGTGCACCGGCGTCGCTTCGCTCACGAAACGGCTCACCCACGGACCGGTGGCGTTCACGACTGCGCGGGCACGCACCGCGTAGTGCCCGCCGCCCCCGGTCACGCTGGCGTCCCAGGAGTTATCGACGCTCGTGAGCCGCTCGCAGCGGGCGCGCGTGAGAATCAGCGCGCCGCGCGCGCGCGCATCGAGTGCGTTCAGAACCACCAGCCGCGCATCATCGGTCTGCACATCGGAGTACACGAAGCCGCGCCGGTAGCCGCTCTTAAGAGACGCGCCCGCGATATGCGTTCGCAGATCGACGGCGGCCGAGGCCGCCAGATGCGCGCGCGGCGCGAGCGTGTCGTAGAGAAACAGTCCCGCGCGTATCAGCCATGCCGGGCGCAGGTGCGCTGCGTGCGGCATGATGAAGCGCAGCGGACGCATGATGTGCGGCGCCGCCGCCAGCAGGATCTCCCTCTCCGCCAGCGCCTTGCGCACCAGTGCAAAGTGCAGCTCCTCCAGGTAGCGCAGGCCGCCGTGGATCAGCTTGGTGCTGGCCGATGAGGTATGCGCCGCGAGATCGTCCTGCTCACACAGGATGACGCGCAGCCCCCGGCCGGCCGCATCGCGTGCGATGCCGGTGCCGTTGATGCCGCCGCCCACGACCAGCAGATCGCAAGACGCTCGGGCCGGGTCGCTCACGCGCGGCGCGGCGCCTGCCGCGCATAGTAGTCGGGGTAATCCTGCGAGAGCCCCTTGAAGCGGCGGTGAATCCACAGGTATTGCTCGGGCACGAGCCGCACCTGGGCCTCGATCATGTGATTGAAGCGCTCCGTGTCGGCCGCAGGAGAATCACTCGGAAAATTCTCGAACGGCGGATGGATGACCGCCCGATAACCCTGCGTTCCCGGCAGCCGCTGGAAAAAGTACGGCAACACCGTGGCGCCCGTCATGCGCGCGAGGCGCGAGGTGAGGGTGTTGGTAGCCGCGAGGATGCCGAACCACGGCACCATCTCTGCGCCCTTGTTGCGGTAACTCTGATCCGGTGCATACCACACGCATTCGTCGTGCTTCAGCGCGGTAATGAAGGCGCGGATGTCGTCCTTGGGGATCGGGTGGCCGCCATGCGCACAGCGGTAGCGGCCGAGCGCGTACGCCAGCACTTCGTTGCGCGTCGGTCGGTACAGGAAGCTCACGGGTGCCACCGAGGCGAGCGCGCGACCCGCCATTTCCAGCGGTGTGAAATGCGCCGTGAGCAGAATGACTCCACGGCCGCGCGCCGCGGCGGCCTGCAGATGCTCGATGCCTTCGACGTGCACCAGCCGGGCAAGCCGCGCCGGCGAACTCCACCAGGCGAGCGGGATTTCCATGAGCCCCATACCGAGGCTCGCGAAGTGCTCGCGCAGCAGCGTTTCGCGCTGCTGTGGCGACAGCTCCGGCAGACACAGCTCGAGGTTGCGCCGCGCGATGGCGTTAAAATGGGTGGGAAGATGGCGCAGTGCCAGGCCCAGCAGGCGCCCGAGTCGCAGCATCAGTGGAAAAGGCAGGAACGCCAGCAGGCGCAGCACACCCAGGCCGACCCACGTGAGCCAGTAGCGCGGCGCCAACAGCCGCAATCGCATTGCGTCCCCCGAGATCTGCCGCCCGTCCGTGCCCGCGAGAATAACGCATTCGTGTGGCAACTATGATCCAATGCGGCGCGATGGAGGGTGGCAAGCTGAAAGTCCTCACCTGGGGCGCAGTCCTCGCAGTGCTCGTAGCACTGCTCGCGGTCGGCCAGACGTCGCTGTTCTGGAAGCGCTACGCCGCGTCGCTCCTCCTGCCGGCGACAGCGGCGAGCACCATCTATCAACCGCGTGAACTCATCCCCGGCGGCAACGAACCACCGGCGCCACGCGTCACGCCGGAGCTTGAGTCTCTCGACAGACATTCGCTCGAGATGGCGGCCGCCTATGCCGGCGCTCATGACAGCCGGGCGTTGATCGTCAGCCGTCACGATCACATTGTGTTTGAGCGCTACTGGCAGGGGACCAGCTTCGATACCCTCACGGATGGGCAGACCTTCCCCCGGGTGCTCACGGCGCTTGCCGTCGGCGTCGCGATCTCACACCGGCTGATCGGCTGGCCGGACGAGCCGATCGGCGCCCTATTGCCGGAGTGGCGCGGCGACCCCCGCGGCGCCATCACGGTGCGTAACCTGCTGCAGATGTCGAGCGGACTCACGCCACCAGCTGCCACGCGTGTGCCGTGGGGCGCGTTCGCGCGCCAGAGGTTCGGCACCGATCTCATGGCTGCGCTCATGAATGAGCCGCTCGGCGCTACGCCGGGCACCACCCGCGTCGAACAGGCGGCCGATCCGCAGCTGCTGGCGGCCGTGATGGAGCGAGCCGCCAGGCAGCGCTACGCGGCCTACCTGTCCCAGGCGCTGTGGCGGCGGCTCGGGGCGGCGGACGCCTGGGCGTGGCTCGACCGCCCCGGGGGCACGGCGCACGCGGATTGCTGCATGCTCGCGCGCCAGGGCGACTGGATCCGGGTCGGACAACTGATGGTGCGCGATGGTAACTACCGCGGTGCGGAAGTGATTCGTCCCGGCTGGGTGACCGCCATGCGCACACCTGCCCGCAGCGATTCCGACTACGGTGCGTATCTGCGGGTCGGGTCACGGGTTGCCGGTGGCGCCGAGCCCTATGCGGCGCGGGATTTGTTCGTAGTGGACGGGGGTGGTGGCAATGGCCTGTGGCTCGTGCCCTCACTGCAACTGGTGGTCCTGCGTATGGGCACACCGGGAGCGCGCGATCAATCCTGGGACGACACGCGAATTGCGAACCTCATCGTGCGTGGCGCACGCGACTACCTGCCGCCGGCCGCGCGGCCCGGGGCGGATGTGTCGGCGATCGTTCCCGGCCACTAGATGTGGATTTCGGTCTCGAAGATCGACACCGCCTGGCCGCTGATCCACACGGCGGCGAGGCGCTGGTCCGAAAATTCCAGCTCGACGTCCACGCGTCCCGGCCGATGCAGCGATTGCCCCTGCACGCCCACAAAGCGCGCCTTGTCGTCGCTGCGGGTCACTAAACCGAGAGCGGCGAGGTACGCCCCGAGCAGGCCGTGGGCGTTGCCACTCACCGGATCCTCGGCGATGCCCAGCGCCGGGCAGAACATGCGCGACTCGGTCAGGTGGTCAGTCGAGCTCGCGGTGAGCGCGAACACGAAATAGCCGGCCGCGCCGAGCTGCGCCGAAAGCGTGGTAAGGCGCGCCATGTCGGGCTTGAGGTGTTTGAGCTGTTCGGCGCCGCGCACGCCGATCAACAGACGCGTGGCGGTCGCGCCCGCAATACGCAGCGGCATGCGCGTGTCGAGGCTGCCGGAGTCGAGGGCCAGTGCGTCCAGGACCGCCAGGCGTTCCCGGTCGTTGAGCTCGCGTCCGAGTGATGGGGCGCTTTGGCGGATGGCGATGCGCCGCTCCTCGTCGCTGCCGCGTACCTCGATGTCTACGATCCCGGCCTTGGATTTCTGGCGCTGCTTGCGTGGTGCGTCGTGGCGGCGTGAGAGCACGTACTGCGCCGCCACCGTGGCATGGCCGACGAAGCCGGCTTCGAGCCGTGGTGTGAAGAAGCGCGCGCGGACGCTGTGATCGGGGCCATCGGCGGCCAGGATGAAAGCGGTCTCGGCGTTATTCAGCTCGCGCGCAATGGCGAGCATCTGCGGTTCCGTGAGTGAATCCGCATTGAGCACCACCCCGGTGGGATTCCCCGTGAAGGGCACGCGGGTGAAGGCATCCACCTGGTGAACCTGAATCTTCCGCGTCATCCCTTCTATCATAGCCGCAGCCCGTGGCGCTGGCGCGTGCAATACTGCCGGCCAGCGGTGCGTGGGGGGAATGCCATGGACATCGGGGTCGAGATCAGCCTCTATCCGCTCACGACGGACTACGCTCCCCTCATCCGCGACTTTATCGCGCGCCTCAACGCCGATGCACGCTTCCGGGTGCAGACGAACAGCGTGAGTACCCAGGTGTTCGGGGATTTCGAGCCGTTGATGGACTTCCTGCGGCAGGAGTTGCGTGCCACGTTTGCCGGTCTCACCCCGGCTGCGCAGCGGGCAGTGTTCGTGATGAAAATCTACGGGCCGCTGCCACCGGCCTGAAGGCACAGCCGGGCGAGGAGCGTGGCTGGCGAGCCGCCTGACGAAACGGCACACTAACCCGCTGCGGCGCACCGACCGCGGTCAATGATGGAGTTGGGGTACCAAGCATGGCGCTATTGCGTGTGGTCGATCGTGACGGCGTCGAACACGAGGTGGATGGCAGGACCGGACTGAAAATTATGGAGAATCTGCGCGAGCTCGACTACGGTGTCGCCGCGATCTGCGGCGGCATGTGCTCGTGCGCGACCTGCCACGTGTACGTGGATCCGGAGTGGCAGTCGCGCCTGCCCGCCATGATGTCCGATGAACGCGAGTTGCTGACCGAGCTCACGCACTACCAGGAGGATTCCCGACTGTCGTGCCAGGTGGAATTCACCCCGGAGCTGGCGGGCCTGCGTGTCAGGATCGCGCCCGACGAGTAGCGTTCGCCGTGAATCCTCACTCCCCTGGGTTCATCCTGGTGCTGGTGGTCGCGCTGGCCCTCATCGCCCTGCGCGTGTTCTTCAAACTGCGCGCGGCCCACGGCGCACGCCGTGAGAGCTGGGACGCCAGGGTGATTGAGCGCCTGCGCTCGCAGGGCTACGCGCCTTTCACTGACTACCGCGTGGACTTCTTTCTGTCGCTGCCGGACGTAGCCGCGTGCCAGGCTGTGCGAGCGCGCCTCGAGCCGGAGTTCAGCGTGGACGAAAAGCCGCTTGAGAACGATCCGGACCACGGGTTCAGTCTGCACGCTTCCAAGACCATGCGGCTCCTGGTGCCCGACATTCAGGACATCAGCCGCCGCATGACGGTGCTCGCTACTGAGCACAAGGGGCGCTACGACGGGTGGGCCGCGTAGCAGCCCCGGTCAAAACAAAGACCTTTCGGGGACGCCGTGAATCCANNCGCCGCATGCGGCGCACCCATGGAGGCTCCGGCAGCGACGTCCTGTCGCTGACGGCCCCGAAAGCTCTTTGTTTTGCCCGGGTCTTCGCGCTGTGGCTCGCGCGTGAGTTAGCGCTTCTCCGTTTGGCGCTTAACCGCTTCGGCGGCGGCGGCGATGGCAGCCGGGTCGCCGAGATATCGTCTGGCGCGCGGCTGCAGCGCGCCGTCGAGTTCGTACAGCAGTGGCACGCCCGTCGGGATGTTGAGATCGACGATCTGCGCCTCGCTGACGTCGTCGAGCATCTTGACCATGGCGCGCAGGCTGTTGCCGTGCGCCACCACCAGCACGTTGTGTCCGGTACGCAGCTCCGGCGCGATGCGCGCGTGCCAGAAGGGCAGCACGCGCGCGAGGGTGTCTTTAAGGGATTCGGTGGCGGGGAGGAGCGCGGGATCGATCGCGGCGTAGCGCGGATCGAAGCGCGGATGGCGCTCATCATCAGCAGCCAGTGGCGGCGGCGGAATGTCGTAGCTGCGGCGCCAGATTTTCACCTGTGCCTCGCCGTGCTGCGCGACGGTTTGCGCCTTGTCGAGACCCTGCAGTGCGCCGTAGTGGCGTTCATTCAGCCGCCAGGAACGCTCCACCGGCAGCCACATGCGATCCATCTCGTCGAGCATGATCCACAGCGTGCGAATCGCTCGCTTGAGCAACGAGGTGAACGCCACGCCGGTGGCGAGCCCTTCCTTGACGAGTTCCCGGCCAGCCTGCGCGGCTTCCGCGCGTCCCTGATCAGAGAGGTCTACGTCGGTCCAGCCGGTGAACAGGTTGGCGACGTTCCAGGTGCTCTGGCCGTGGCGGACGAGGATCAGCTTGCCGGGCGCCGCCTGGCCGCCGGGCGTGCCGGCGATCTCAGTTGGCAAGCTTGCGCACCGCTTCGAGGCCGACCGTGAGGGTTGCGAAGTCGCTCGCGCCCGCAGCGCGCATGTCCGTGAGCGTGCGCTGCCAGTGGGCGAGTTCCTTCCCTGCTGCCTCCACCCAGGCGTTGACGCGGTCTGGCGCGCTGCCGCGGCCCTTGCGCGCCAACACGCGCTCTGTCAGGCGCCGCTGCACGCGCAGCGCACCGTCGCGCAGTCCGGTGCGGGCGATGGCCTGCCAGGGGCCATCCACGGTGAGCTTCTCGATCTGAGCGCGCAGCCAGTCGAAGCCGATGCGGCTACCGACTTCGAAATAGACGCGCGCCGCTTCGGCGACGCTTACCCGGTGGGCCGCGCTGATCTCGACGATATCAAGCGCCGCGTTCAGCGCTTCGACACTGGCAATGCGCGCCGCGAGGGTCGGGGGCAGCCCCGCTTCGAGGTAATGCGTGCGTGCCTCCTCGAAGCGCGCCAGCTCGCCACCGGTGATCACCCCGCAGATCACGGTTTCGAGCTCCTGCACGCCGGCGCGGAATTCGCGCACCGCGGCATCCACCTGCAGCCCCCGCGGGCGCCAGGTCAAAAGCCAGTAGGTTGCGTGGCGCAGCAGGCGGCTGGTCTGGAAGGATGCCTCGTATTGCAGCTGCGCCGGCACTTTGTTGTCGAGCTTCTCGATCTGCTCCCACACCGCGCGCATGGCGAAAATCTCGCGCGCCGCCGTGTAGGCGCGGGCGATCGGGGCGGCTTCCGCGCCGGTGTCTTCCTGCGCCCGCGGCACAAATGTCGGGCCCATGCGGTTGATGAGGGAGTTGGTGGTCGCGGTGGCGATGATCTCGCGGCGCAGGCGGTGATGGCTGATGGCGCGCGGGAAACGCTCGCGCACCGGCGCCGGGAAATAACGCGCCAACTCCGCCGACAGGTACGGGTCCTCCGGCACGTCGGAGGCGAGCAGGTGGTTGTTGAGCCAGATCTTGCTGTACGCGAGCAGGATGGCCAGCTCCGGACGCGACAGGCCCACGCTGTTCTTGCGCCGTTCGGCGAGCTCATCATCGCTCGGCAGGAATTCCAGTGCGCGGTTCAAGTCACCGGAACGTTCCAGCGAACGGATCAGGTGCTGGTACTCGCGCAGGCGCGCGGCGCTTTGCAGCTCCAGGGTGCTGATCGCCTGGCTCTGCAGGTAGTTATTGCGCAGCACCAGGGCTGCCACCTCGTTGGTCATGCGCGCCAGCAGGCGGTTGCGATCGCCGCGCGCGAGTTTGCGCTCGTGTACCAGCGGGTTGAGCAGGATCTTGATGTTCACTTCGACGTCGGAGGTGTTGACGCCGGCGGAGTTATCGATGAAATCGGTGTTGAGCCTTCCCTGGGCGAGCGCGTACTCGACCCGGCCGCGCTGCGAGAGTCCAAGGTTGCCACCTTCGCCGACCACCTTGGCCCTGAGATTCCGGCCGTTGATCCTCAGCCCATCGTTAGCGCGATCACCCACCTCGGCGTTCGTCTCGGCGCTCGCCTTCACGTAGGTACCGATGCCCCCATTCCATAGCAGGTCGACCGGCAGGCGCAGAATTGCACGCAAGATCTCATTGGGCGTGGCGCTCGCTCCCTCCAGTCCCAAAAGGGCACGCACCTCCGCCGACAGCGGAATTGACTTCATGGTGCGCGCGAACACTCCGCCGCCGCGTGACAGCTTCTTGCGGTCGTAGTCGTCCCAGCTCGAGCGCGGCAGGGCGAAGAGGCGCGCGCGCTCGGCGAAGCTCGACGCGGGATCCGGATCCGGGTCGAGGAAGATATGGCGGTGATCGAACGCGGCCTGCAGGCGGATGTGGCGCGACAGCAGCATGCCATTGCCGAACACGTCCCCGGACATGTCGCCGATCCCGGCGACCGTAAAGGGAGTCTTCTGGGTGTCGATACCGATTTCGCGGAAATGGCGCTTGACACACTCCCAGGCGCCACGCGCCGTGATGCCCATTTTCTTGTGGTCATAGCCCACCGAGCCGCCGGAGGCGAACGCATCGCCGAGCCAGAAGCCGTAGTCCGCGGAGATGGCGTTGGCGATGTCCGAAAACGTAGCCGTGCCCTTGTCGGCCGCCACCACCAGGTAGGGATCATCGCCGTCACGGCGCACCACCTGCGGCGGCGGCGCGATGCGGCCGGCGACAATGTTGTCGGTCAGGTCGAGGAGGGCGCGGATGAAGGTCTGGTAGCAGGCGATCACCTCCGCCTGCACTTCTTCGCGCGTGCCGCTCGCGGGCAGGCGCTTGGGCACGAAGCCGCCCTTGGCGCCCACGGGCACAATCACCGTGTTCTTTACGTTCTGAGCCTTCATGAGGCCCAGAACCTCGGTGCGGAAATCCTCGCGCCGGTCCGACCAGCGGATGCCGCCGCGCGCNNTCCGGGATCAGCGCCGGGTCGAACTTGAAAGACACGTAGCTCTTGGGAGTCCCGGCCGCATCCGGCTGATAGAAGTTGGTGCGCAGCGTCGCGCGTACCAGTGTGAGGTAAGCGCGCAGGATGCGGTCATCATCGAGGCTGGCGACCGCATCCAGGCCAGTGCGGATCTGTGCGATCAGCTCTCCGGCGTGGCGTTCGGCCTTGGCGCCGCGCGCCAGCGCCGGATCGAAGCGCGCCTCGAACAGGCGCACCAGGTCCTTCGCGATCCCGGTGTTGGTGGTGAGCGTGCGCTCCATGTAGACCTGGCTGAACGGCACGCCGGTCTGCAGNNCGGTTGAAGCCGTCGTTCTCGAGCGCGCCACTCCAGGCGGCGGCGAATGCTTCGCGGAAATCCGCTGCTGATCTGGCGATATCGACGATGAGGCCGTCGCGGTGCTCGAGTTCGAAATCCTGGATCCAGGCCGNNTGCGGCTCGCCGAGCTTGATGATCTTCAGGTGCAGGCGCTCGGGCTTGCAGTGCGCCGGGCGTCGCAGCGTCAGCCGTACCTCCGCGGGGTGTTGGCGCAGTGCTTCCAGATCGGCGAGGTCATCGAGCGCTTCGGCAGGTTGCAGGTCCTCCTGATAGGCGAGCGGGAAGGCTTGCCGGTAGCGTTGCGTGAGCGCCAGGGCCGCCGCCTCGCCGCGCTTTGTGCTGAGCACTTCGCGCAGCTGGTCGGTCCAGGTGAGGGCCGCTGCCGCGATG
>PMHN01000287.1 GCA_003156695.1 Gammaproteobacteria bacterium | reverse complement strand
GTGGGCGGCATCGGCATCGCCCCCGGCGGCAACATCAACTACCTCACCGGGCACGCGGTGTTCGAGGCGACCCACGGCACAGCCCCCAAGTACGCCAACCTCGACAAGGTCAACCCGGGCTCCCTGATCCTGTCCGGCGAAATGATGCTGCGTTACCTCGGGTGGGTGGAGGCGGCGGATGCGCTCATCAGCGCGATGGACAAGACCATCGGGCAGAAGATCGTGACCTACGACTTCGCCCGACTCATGGAGGGCGCGCAGGAAGTCTCCACCAGCGCGTTCGCCGACGCGCTGATCCGGAACCTGTAAGCACACGTGAGCGGCGCAGACGACTGCGCCCGGCATATCGTTGAGGCGTTTGCCGGCTACAACGCCGAATTTCGCGCCATCACCCGCCGCGCGCCGCTGCGCTTCGACAGCCGCGACTGGAAGGCGAGCCAGCGCGATGCCGTCGAGCGCATCGAGCTCTACGATCGCTGCGTCAACCAGGCCATCGCCGAACTGCGCGCCGCCTTAGGTTCCGCCGCCCTCGATCGGCAGCTGTGGCGCAGTATTCACGCCGCATTTGCGGCGCAGATCACCGCCCTTCCGGATCCGGAGTTCATCAAGACCTTCTTCAGCTCCATCAGCCGGCGGATGTTCGGCACGGTAGGGGTCGCGCCCGATATCGAGTTCGTCGCCACGGACCTGGATCCGCTGGCGGGCATTACTTCCGCGGCGGGCACCAACACTTACGTGAATCACGGCTCGCTGTCGCTGTTGTTCGAGGATCTGCTCGGCGATGTGCGCTGCCGCTCGCCATGGCGCGACCTCGACAAGAGCATCGACCACGTCGTCAGCGAAGTACGCGCCCACCTGCAGACACGTGGTGAACGCCGGACACTCGAGCGGGTCGAGGTGATCCGCCCGATGTTCTACCAGATCTCGCGCGCCTACATCGTCGGCCGCGTCATCGGCCGCAACCTTCTCGCGCCGCTGGTCATTGCACTCAAGAACACCGACGGTGGCGTGCTGGTCGATGCCGTGATGCTGGCCGAAGATGATGTCAGCATCGTATTCAGCTTCACCCGCTCCTACTTCCACGCCGACCTGGAGCGCGTGGCCGAAGCGGTGGTGTTCCTGAAGTCGGTCATGCCCAGGAAGCCGGTGAGCGAGCTGTTCACGGTGCTGGGCAGGGCTCGCCAGGGCAAGACCGAGCGCTATCGCGAGCTGATGCGCAACCTAGAACGTACCGCCGACCAGTTCGAGCACGCCGCCGGGGAGCGCGGCCTGGTGATGGTGTGCTTTACGCTGCCCTCCTTTGACGTGGTCTTCAAGGTGATCCGCGATCGTTTCGCGTATCCCAAGACGGTACTGCGCGAGGAGGTGGTCGCGAAGTACCAGATGGTGTTCATCCACGACCGCGCCGGCCGGCTGGTGGATGCGCAGGAGTTCAGGCGCCTGCGCTTTCCGCGCGCGCGCTTCGCCGCGGCGCTGCTGGAGGAGCTGCGGCGCGAGGCCGCCGGATCAGTGCACGAGGACGGCGAAGACCTGGTCTTCGACCACATGTACATCGAGCGGCGCATGACGCCGCTGAATCTGTACCTGCGCGGCGCGCCCGCGGAAGCCGCGGAACGCGTGGTGCTCGACTATGGACAGTGCATCCGCGATCTCGCTTACACCAACATTTTTCCGGGCGATCTGCTGCTGAAGAACTTCGGGGTCACGCGCCATGGGCGCGTTATTTTCTACGACTACGACGAACTGTGTCGGGTCACCGATTGCAATTTCCGCGAGGTTCCGCAGGCCGCCAACGAGGAGGACGAGATGCGCGGCGAAGCGTGGTTCTACGTCGGCGAGAACGACGTATTCCCGGAAACTTTCATCAATTTTCTGGCGTTCAACGAGTCGCAGCGTGCGGCGTTGCTGCGACTGCACGCCGAAATCCTCACCGCGGCATTCTGGCGCGGCGTGCAGCAGCGTCTCATCGCGGGCGACGTCGTGGAGGTGCTGCCATATCACCCGCACCGCGTGCGCGTGGCCAGCAGTGCCTAAGATGCGGGCAGCAGCGCGCGCACCGTGACCGCGAAGCGCGCCGCGGGCGCCGCGGCGGCGCAACGGAACTTTGCGTCGGTGTGCAACCCCAGCGCCCCGAGAAGCCCGTCGGTCATCTGTTTCATGAGCTCGCAGTCATCCCCGTTCAGGGAGCGCGGGCTGCCCGGCGCGAAGTGTACGGTGGAATCGTTAGCCGTGAGGTCCGCGAACCGCGTGTCGGCGCCCGTCAGCGCTCCGGNNGGCGTGGGCCGCGGCGTCGCTGCAGTCGTAGGTGAGGATACGCATGTCCCGCGCACCGATGGCGGACAGCACGTCGTGGAAGCGGTACCACAGATCATCGCAGGAATACGCACGCGGCAGATCCGTCAGACTCACGATGAGCTCGTGCGGCATCCATTGGGCCGCGGTTGCCGGCGGCTGCGCCGCGTTACCGGCGGCCAGCGCAGCGGCCGCCTGCAGGGTGAGTCCCGTACCGCAGAGCCAGCGACAGGCGCGGCGGCGGCGCACGGCCTATTGCCCGTGCCGCGGCGACGGCAGTTCCGGCGTGGCCCGCAGGCGCGTCGGTGCACGCAGATCCCTGGCGGTAGGAAGGCTCGCCAGCGCGCGATTGGCTTCCTCCCAGCTGATCAGCTCCTCGAGAAACGTGTTCACGTAGGCGGCGCGGCGATTCTGATGATCCAGGTAGTAGGCGTGTTCCCACAGGTCGACCGCGATGAGCGCGGTATCACCGCGCACCAGCGGCGTGCCGGCATTGCTGGTGGTGACGATCTCGAGGGTCCCGGCGCGCCATACCAGCCACAGCCAGCCGCTGCCGAAATGCGCGCTCCCCGCATCGCGAAACTCACGCGCGAAGCGCTCGTAGTTGCCAAAGCGGGCGGCGATATGTTGGGCGACGAGGCCGGCAGGCGCGCCGCCGCCGCGCGGTCGCATGGAGCGCCAGTAGAGATCATGATTCCAGACCTCCGCGGCATGGCGGTACAGGACGTGATGCGCCGGATTACGCTCGGTGACGCGCACCAGCTCCTCGAGGCTCAGGGCCTCGAACTCGGTTCCGCGTGACAGGGTGACCATGCGGTCGTAGCACACGCGCTGGTGGCGCAGGAAATGGAACACCAGTGTATCGCGCGACATCGCGGGCTCGAGGTCCGCGAAGTTGTAAGGCATCTGGGGCTCGTTCATGAGGGATTCTTCCTGTCGATGCACGGCGCACTCGCTCGTGGGGTGATGAGACAGAGGTATCATGCGCCAGTTCCACGACGCGTTGATGTCAGCCGCGAGCTGACAATTCTTCATGAAACTGTCGCTTTCGGATGGGTCGTGCATGGCCAGATTGTGAGACTTCGTGAGCGCTGCGTCTTGAACGATTCTTCATGAATGCGCTGCCTCCAGGGCGCGCGCCACGTCTGCGAGCAGATCCTCGGGGTCTTCCAGCCCAATCGACAGGCGGATCGTGCCGGCGCTGATGCCGGACATGCGTTGCCGGGCGGCATCCAGCTCGTGCCCGCCCATCATCGCCGGCGTGACCACGAGCGACTCGGTGGATCCGAGGCTGGCAGCGAGTGCGAACAGCTCCAGCGCATCGGCAAAGCGCCGCCCGGCGGCCTCCCCGTCCTTGAGATCGAAACTGACGATGCTGCCAAAGTCGCGCATCTGCCGTGCCGCGAGTGCGTGCTGGGGATGCGTGGCAAGACCGGGGTAGTGCACGCGCGCGACCGCGGGGTGCGCCGCCAGCAGCTGTGCGATCTGCGCGGCGCTGGCACATTGCGCCTGGTAGCGCACGAAGTAGGTCTTCAATCCCCTGAGGATCAGATATGCGGCGTGCGGATCGAGCACCCCGCCCAGGGCGCTGAAATCCGTACGCATGCCCCGAATGAGCTCGCTGCGGGCGATCGCCGCCCCGCCCATGACATCGCCCGCGCCGGAGGCGTACTTGGTAAGACTGTGGACGAAGACGTCCACGTCGTACTCGCCGTGCTGGTGAAAGCCGGCGAAGGTGTTGTCCATCACGGTCAGTGCCCCGGCCGTACGTGCCAGCTGCGTCAACGCGGCGACGTCGGCGATGCGGGTGATGGGATTGGTGGGGCTCTCGAAGAACACCAGCCGCGTCGGCCGTGCCGCCAGCTCGCGCTCGACTCCCGCGAGGTCCTCGATCCCGAGCATGGTGTGGGTGACGCCGAAGCGCCCGAGCAGGCGCCGGATGAGGTAGCGCGTGGGGTTGTAGGTCTCGACAAAGCACACCACGTGATCGCCCTGGCGGGTGAGCGCCAGCAGCGTCTGGGCAATCGCCCCGACACCGCTGGCGGTCACGAGACAGTCATCGCGCCCCTGCAGCTCTGCCAGCAATTGCTCGAGCTGGCGGGTGGTGGGGTTTGAAGCGCGTGTGTATAAAAACCCGGGGCGCTCGCCGCGCAGGAACGCCTCCGTATCGGCAACCGTGTCGAACTCGAACTTCACCGTCTGGTAAATCGGCGCCGCCACCGCATGGTTGCCCGCAGGCAGTTCGACGGTGGGCGGGTGATTGACGCGGGTAGGCTTTTTCATACCTCGAGCGTAAAGGCGTCGGCGTCGAGGTGTGCGGGAAACTTGCCGCGGAAGGCATGCAGCGCTGCGGCGTCGAGGCTCAGCGTTGAGATCGCTGCCGCGGCGCCAAGTTCCGCGAGCGGCTCGCCCAGAAAATCGATTGCGGCGCTGTCGCCGGCGTGCGCGACGCCGTGCCCACCCGCGCCCACGCGGTTGACCCCGACCACGTACGCCTGGTTCTCGATGGCGCGCGCCCGCAGCAGCTGCCGCCAGGCGTTGGCGCGCGGCGCGGGCCAGTTGGCCACGTACAGCAGCAGGTCGTACCCGAGTTGCGCGCGGCGGCGGCTGAAAACCGGGAACCTCAGGTCGTAGCACACCAGCGGGCAGATGCTGAAGCCGCGCCACGGGACACACCAGGCTGCGCGCCCGGCCGTGAAACGCTCGTGCTCACGCCCCATGCGAAACAGGTGCCGCTTGTCATAGGCACGCAGTTCCCCGGACGGCGTGGCCCACAGCAGCCGGTTGTAGTAGTGCTCGCCGTCCTTGGTAATGACACTGCCGGTGATGGCGGCGTCGAGCCTGGCGGCAAGCCCCAGGAGCCACTGCGAGCTCGGTCCGCCCGCGAGCTCGCCCCAGCGCTCAACGTCCATGCTGAACCCGGTGGTGAAGGTCTCCGGCAACACCACGAGGTCGGTCTGTCCTGCGAGCGGCAGCAGCAGCGCCTCGAAGTGCGCGCGGTTGCCCTGCGGGTCGTGCCACACCAGCGGCTGNNCGCGCGGTTGGCCTGCGGGTCGTGCCACGCCAGTGGCTGCTGCACCAATGACACACGCAGCGCGCTCATAAGCTCAACTGCGGCTCAGCCGTGCGGCGAAGGCGTTGAGCCGCGCGGCCCCTTCATCGAGGGTGCTGTCGCGCTTTGCCACGCACAGCCGCACGAACGGCAACCGTTGCGGTGCGGCGTAGAACGGCGACAGGGGAATCGTGGCGACGCCGGCTTGCATCAGCAACTCTTCCGCGAACTCGAGGTCGCCGTCATGGGAGAACTCACTGAAGTCGAGCAGCTGAAAGTATGTCCCCTCAGCCTTCGGCAGGGCAAAGCCGCTGCCCTCGAGCGCGCTGCGCAGCCGATCACGCTTCGCCTGGAAGAACCCGGCGAGCTCGCGGCCGCAGTCGGGCCGTTGCGCAAGGTACGCCGCGACCGCGTGCTGCAGGGGATGGGCAATGCTGAAAGTATTGAACTGGTGCACCTTGCGCAGCTCTGCCGTAAGCCGCGGCGGCGCCACGCAGTAACCGATGCGCAGCCCCGTGGCATGCAGCGTCTTGCCGAAGGAGAACACCGCAAAGCTGCGCGCGGCCAGCTCAGGATGCGTGAGCACCGAGTGGTGTGCCGCGCCGTCGAACACCACGTGCTCGTAGACTTCATCCGCGAGCACCAGCACGTCACGGTCGCGGGTCACCGCCGCGAGCGCATCGAGGTCCGCACGCGTCGCGACGCTGCAGGCCGGGTTGTGCGGGCTGTTGAAGAGCACCAGGCGGGTGCGGGCATTCACCGCCGCGCGTACCCGATCCCAGTCGTAGCGAAATCCCGGTTGCGTGAGTGGCAGTCGCAGGCAACGGCCGCCGGCAAGGCGCACCGCTGGTTCGTAGGAGTCATACGCGGGATCGAACGCGATCACCTCGTCGCCCGCGCCGACCACGGCCTGGATGGCCGAGAAGATGGCCTCGGTCGCCCCGAGCGTCACGGTGATGCCGCTCTCGGGGTCAATCGAGAGCCGGTACACCGCCAGCAGCTTCGCGGCTACGCGCTCGCGCAGCGACCCGAGGCCCTCCATGGGCGCGTACTGGTTGTGCCCGGCGGCCATCGCCGCGGTGACGAGCTCGGTGAGCCTGGGATCAATGTCGTAGTCGGGGTACCCCTGCCCGAGGTTCAGCGCACCCAACTCGCGGGCGCGGCGCGACATGACGCTGAAGATGGTAGTGCCGACGTCGGGGAGCTTGCCGGGACGCGCCGCAGCCACATTCGCTCCCAGGCCGGCTCAGGCTGCCGTTTCGGCCGCAGCCAGCGCCGCGCCAACCACGCCCGCCTGGCCGGCGAAGTGCGCCGGACGCAGCTCCGCGGGAGATTTCAGGAGCGGGGCGAATTCTTGAAAACGCTCGCTCACCGCGCCCCCCAGAATGAACACGTCCGGCCAGAAGAGCCGGTGCATCGCGGCGAGGTAGTCGTTCACGCGCGCCACCCAGGCGGGAAAGTCGAGGCTCTCGGCGGTGCGCACGCGCGCCGAGGCCCACTTCTCCGCATCCCGGCCCGCAACCTCCAGGTGGCCGAACTCAGTGTTGGGAAAGAGCCTGCCGTCAGTGAACAGCGCGCTGCCGATCCCCGTGCCGAAGGTGAGCATGATGACGGTGCCCTTGCAGCCCCGGCCGCTGCCGAAGCGCATCTCGGCGATGCCGGCGGCGTCGGCATCATTCAGGAACAGCACCGGCCGGCCGAGCGTGCGCTCGGCAAGCGCCGCGCCATCGGTGCCGATCCAGCGCGCGTCGATGTTGGCAGCCGTGTACGCGGTGCCACCCTTGATGACTGACGGAAAGGCCACGCCGACCCGCCCCAGCGCGCCCGGCAGTTGTGCGCCGAGCGCGCCGATAACCTGGATCAGGGCCGGGGGCGTCGAGGGGGTGGGCGTGGGCGCTGCGATCAGCTGGCCGGACACGCGGCCCGCTGCAACATTCACGAGGCCGGCCTTGATCGAGGAGCCGCCGACGTCAATGCCGAGCACCGCAGGTGTCGCCACTGAAATGCTCACAGATTCGCGGCTGCCGCGAGCAGCACGTCGCGCTCGCGCCGCCGCTGCTGGTAGCGCATCCACACGGTGGAAACCCCGATCCCCGTCGCCACGATCAGCACCAGGATGGTCGCGAGCGCATTGACATCCGGCGTCACGCCAAAGCGCACCTTGGAGAAAATGACCATAGGCAACGTGCTCGAACCCGGTCCCGCCACGAACTGCGTGATAACCAGATCATCCCACGAAAGTGTGAAGGCCAGCAGCCAGCCCGAGGCGATGGCCGGCAGGATGAGCGGCAGCGTGATGCGGAAGAATACCCGCCCGGGACGCGCGCCCAGGTCCATGGCCGCCTCCTCCAGCGATTCATCCATGCCGGCCAGCCGCGATTGCACCACCACGGTCACGTAAGCCATGCAGAAGGTGATGTGCGCCAGCGTGATGGTCACCGCACCCACGCCCTTCGGCCAGCCAATCAGCTGCTCCATGGCGACGAACAGCAAGAGCAGCGACAAGCCGGTGATGACCTCCGGCATGACGATGGGCGCGGTGGTCATGCCGGCGAGCAGCAGCCGCCCGCGGAAGGCCCCGAAACGCGCCAGCGCCACGCCGGCGAGCGTGCCGAGAATCACCGCCCCGGTGGAGGCAACCAGCGCAATGCGAATCGAGAGCCACGCGGCGCGCAGGATCTGTTCGTTGGCCGCCAGCGCCACGTACCACTTGAGTGTCGGGGAGTGCGCCGCGTCCCACACCGTAACCAGGCGCGAATTGTTGAAGGAGAAAATGACCATCGAGAGTATGGGCACGTACAGGAACACGAGCCCCAGTACCAGCGCGCAGCGCGAGAACAGGCCCCGTGATCTCATTTGGCCGTAAGCTCCTGCCGCTCGAGGCGCTGGAACCACATGATCGGCACCACCAGCAGCAACAGCACCAGGATCGCGACCGCGCTCGCCACCGGCCAGTCGCGGTTCTCGAAGAACTCATCCGACAGAACGCGGCCGATCATCAGCTGATCGGTGCGCCCGAGGAGCGTCGGGATGACGTACTCGCCCACCGCCGGGATGAACACCAGGAGCGAGCCGGCGAGGATGCCGGCGAGAGACTGCGGCAGAGTGATGCGCACAAACGCGCGCATGGGGCGCGCCCCCAGGTCCGCGGCCGCCTCGAGCAGCGCGCCGTCGTGCTTTTCGAGGTTCGCGTACAAGGGCAGAATCATGAACGGCAGGTAGGAATACACGATGCCGATGTAGACCGCGAAATCCGTCTGCAGGAGCGCCAGCGGGTGGTGGATCACCCCCAGCCACAGGAGCACGTTGTTGATCACGCCGTTGTTCTTCAGGAGTCCAATCCAGGCGTACACCCGCAGGAGGAACGAGGTCCAGAACGGCAGCACGATGAGCATCAGCAGCATCGAGCGAGACGCGGGCGCGGCGTGGGCGATGGCATAGGCCATCGGATAGCCGATCAGGAGGCAACACAACGTCGAGACGGCTGCAACCTTGAGCGAATACAGATAAGAGCTGACGTACAGCGGGTCGGTAAAGAGAAACGCATAGCTCGACCAGTGCAGCTGCAGCGACGGGGAGCCGTGATGCCAGGTGAACAGTGGCGTGTATGGCGGTATCGCCAGGCGCACTTCCGAGAAGGAAATGCGGAACACGATGATGAAAGGGATAAGGAACAGCACCAGCAGCCACAGGATCGGAATCCCCGCGACCAACCTGCCGGCCCGACAGCTGTGACATGCGCGCCATGCCCGGCCGCTACTCCGTCAGCACGACGGGACTCGTGCCGTGCCAGGACAGCCACACGCTCTCTTCGCGCGTGAGCGGCCGCTCCAGGCCGCGCGTGATGTTGGGCAAGGTCACGCGCAGCATCTTGCCGGACTCGATCTGCACCAGGTAGATGGACATGTCGCCCATGTAGGCGATTTCGCGCACCGTGCCGCGCACCAGGTTTTCCGGCGATGGCGCGGGCGCAGCCACGGGCGGCTGGCGGCTGATGTTGATTTTTTCCGGTCGGATTGCAGTCCATACGGTGGCGCCGGCCGCGCCAGTGGCCGCACGCTCTGCACGCACCGTGCAACCGAGCTCGGCGCTGTCGATACGCAGGCATTCGCCGCCGCCGTCACACACCCGGCCCTCGAACATGTTCACCGAGCCGATGAAGTCCGCGACGAAGCGGTTGGCGGGGGATTCGTAGATGTCCGACGGCGTACCCACCTGTGCGATGCGGCCGTGGTTCATGACCCCGAGGCGCGTGCCCAGGGTCATCGCCTCTTCCTNNGGCCGCCGGAGAGCTGATGTGGCTTACGCGCGCCGAAGGCGCCCATTTTCACGATGTCGAGGATCTCGCCCACCTGGCGGCGGATCTCGGCACGCCCGCCGCCTTCCTGTTCCAGTCCGAAGGCGACGTTCTTCTCCACGCTCATGTGCGGGAACAGCGCGTACGACTGGA
>PMHN01000298.1 GCA_003156695.1 Gammaproteobacteria bacterium | reverse complement strand
TTCACCCGTGCCATGCCGATCTTAAGCGCGCTCGGCCGCACCATCACTCACTTTGGCCCGGTCGGCAGCGGCCAGGCCGCCAAGGCCACCAATCAGATCATGTGCGCCGGCATCATCGAGGCGATATCCGAGGCCATGGCGTTCGCCCGCGCGCAGGGCCTGCCGCTCGATAAGCTCGTCGACACCCTCGGCAAGGGCGCGGGTTCGTCGTGGTACTTCGTGCACCGCGCTCCCAACATGGTGCGCGGGGATTTCCCCGCCGGGTTTCGCGTGCGGCTGCACGCCAAGGACCTCACGATCTGCCGCGACATGGCGGCGCGTTTCGGCGTCGCCCTGCCGGTGGTGGAACGCATGCTGGCGGAGTACGCCGAACTCATCGCGCGCGGCTACGGCGACGAGGACGTGTCGGCGACCTTCCGCCTGAAAGCCGAGCTCTTCGAGCGCACCAACATCATGAGCGCACCCCCGGGCACACCGCGCCGCGACGCATGAAGACCGACCCAGGCAGCGACAACGCCTTCTACCTGCCTGATTTCTGCGCGCAACGCACGGCGCTGGCGATCGTCCTGATCGTGGAACTCACCGCGATCGTGCTGACGCTCGCGCGCCAGAGCGCCATCGATTTCTGGACCGACCTGGCGCGCACCTCGATGCTGCTCCTGTGGACCGGGCTCACGGTGGCGGCGCTCCTGTGCGCACTGCGCGACCGGCTGCTGCGCCTCACGGTTCCGGCGGGCTCGGCCGCGGTGCTGATCATCGTCGCCGTGCTGGTGGCGGCGGTGTCGGTGTGCGCCTGTCTCGCGGGCCGCTCGCACCTGGTGGTCGACTCCGGAGGCGCCGCGCTCTTTCCCACCGATGCGCGCAGTTTTGCCCTGCGCAACGTATGGATCGGACTGGTGGTGACCGGCCTTACGCTGCGCTACTTCTACGTGGCGCAGCAGTGGCGCCGCAGCGTGGAGCTGCGTGCCGCGGCGCGCGTGCACGCGCTGCAGGCGCGCATCCGGCCGCATTTTCTCTTCAACAGCATGAACACCATCGCCGCCCTCACGCGCAGCAACCCGGCGCGTGCCGAGGGCGCCGTGCAGGATCTCGCCGACCTGTTCCGCGCCACCTTGAGCGACCAGCGCGACACCATCACGCTGGTGGAAGAGCTCGAAGTGGCGCGCACGTACCTGCGCATGGAACAGCTGCGTCTCGGCGAGCGGCTCAAGGTGGAGTGGCACACCGATACACTGCCGGCGCAGGCGCTCGTACCGCACCTGATGATCCAGCCGCTGCTCGAGAATGCCATCTACCACGGCGTCGAGCCGCGCCCGGAAGGCGGCACTGTGACCATCAGCGGCGAAGTCAACAGCGGCCTGATCACGGTGGTGGTGCGCAACCCGCTGGGAAATGCGGTGAGCATGCGTGACGGCAACCGCCTGGCGCTCGCCAACATCCGCGAGCGCCTGGGCCTGGTGTACGGCGAGCGAGCGCTCATGAAGTCCGGGGTTTTCGGCGCGGAATACATCGTGACGCTGCGCTTTCCGCTGCTCGAGAAGCGCTCCGAGCCGCTCACCCCGGGAGCGGCGCTGGCGACATGAGCGCTCCGGCGGCGCTGAAAGTGCTCATCGTCGACGACGAGTCGCCGGCGCGCGAACGGCTGCGCAGCATGCTCGCCGAAATCGCCGACATTGAAGTGATTGGTGAAGCGGCGAATGGCCACGAAGCGCTCACGGCGACGAGCAACCTCAACCCTGACGTCGTGCTGCTGGATGTGCGCATGCCGGGGATGGATGGACTCGAGGCGGCGCGCCATCTGAACGTCCTGGAAGAGCCGCCGGCGGTCATTTTCACCACCGCCTACGACCAGTACGCGGTGCAGGCGTTCGAAGCGCATGCCGTGGGCTACCTGTTGAAGCCGGTGCGCAGGGAACAGCTGGCGGCCTCACTGGTGCGCGCCGGGCGCCTCACGCGTGCGCAGTTGCAGAAACTCGCCAGCGGCGCCGAGGCACGCCGCACCCACATCGCGGCGCGCCTTCGCGAGGGTCTGAAGCTCATCCCCATCGAAGAAGTGCAGTACTTTCTTGCCGACCAGAAATACACCACTGTGCATCATCTTAAGGGCGAGGATCTGATCGAGGATTCGCTGCGGCTACTCGAGCGGGAGTTCAGCGCTGCATTCGCACGCATCCACCGCAACGCACTAGTGAGCGTGAAGTACCTCGAGCGCATCGAGCGTGACGCCGATGGTCAGTACTTCGTGCACCTGCGCGGCTGTGCGGCGCCGCTTCAGGTGAGCCGGCGCATGGCGGGGGAGTTGAAGGAGCGGTTCCGGATCTGAGTGTCGCGGACGCCAGCGCAAAGAAAACGGCGCGGCAGCCTTGCAGCTGCCGCGTCGTGTGGGACCGATCGCCGGCCTTTAAGGATCACTTACCGAAGTTGTAGGTGAAATCCACACCCGCGGTACGCGGCTGATTCACCGTGTAACGCGTGAAGGCCTCGGTCTGCAGGTTGATCTGTGGCTGCGGATCGAGCAGGTAGATCTTGTTCAGCACGTTGGTCACGAACGCCGTCGCGCTCCAGCGATCGGTCTTCACCCCGTAACGCAGATTGACCAGCTCGTATGACGGCAGGTGGATGAGGGACTCATTCACGTTCAGCAGTGAGATCGTGACGCCGTAGGGTGCATCGGTGCGCGAGCCGACGTAGTTGGCTTCGAGCGAGGCGACGCCCTCGAGGTCATTGCCCAGCGCCTGGTGATTCGACAGCACCAGCCCACCGGTCCACTGCGGCGTATCCGGGATCGCCATGCCCGATGGGAAGCCGGTGATCGGGCTGTCCTCCTGGAAGGTGGCGTGCGTGTAGCCGACGTTCGCCGACAGCTGGAAGCCCGCCGGAATGAGCGCCGTCAGCTCGCTCTCGGCACCGTAGATATGCGCGTCGGCGCCGTTCACGCTGATGCCGAAGCCAGCAAGATTGGTGGCGATCTGCGGGTTCTGCCAGTTCTCGAAGTAGACCGAGGTGTTCAGCTGCAGGTGGTGATCCATGAACTCCGCCTTCTCGCCGACCTCGTAGTTCCATACCGAGTCGGAGGCGAAGGTCGACGGCGCCTGCAAGAGCAAGTTCGGATTGCAAGTGGTGGTCAGTAGTAGCTTCGCCTGCAGGCTACATTCGTTGCCGGTCAGAACACTGTTGGCTTTGATGTTCGCGGGGGTGGCATAGGCCACCGGGATCGGCTGATTGACTCCGCCCAGGCGGAAGCCCTTCGCCACGGTCGCGTACACCATCGCGTCCGGGGTGATCTTCCAGGTCAGATTGAACTTCGGGTCAGTGCCGCTCGCGCTCTGCGTGGCCGCCGTATTGAAGGGGACGGTGTTGCCCTGCGCCTCGAACACCGTGAACGCCCCGTACTCGGTATTGGTCTGGTCCAGGTTGTAGGAGTAGTGGCGCAGGCCGACGTTCGCCGACAGCCCGGACGTGAACTTGTAGGTGAAGTCACCGAAGAACGCGTTCTGGATGATCTTCTGCGGCTGAAAGTCGACGTAGACGTTCGTCACGCCGGTGAACTGCGGATTGAGCGAGTACATCGACCAGTTAGAGCTCAGGTCCTGGTAGTAGTAGCCGACCAGCCACTGGAACGGACCACTGCCGGTTGACGTAGCCCGCAGCTCCTCGGTGAACTGCCCGGTGTAGTCGCGCTCGCTCACGCCCGGCCCATAGGGATTAGGCCCGGTGGGCCCGATGCCGCCCGCGGCCGGATCGTAGGGAGCGCCTGGACTGAAGGCGGAGGCGTTCTCTTCGGTGCCGTCCTGGGAGACCAGCAGGTGGCGGTTCCAGTTGCCGGTCGCCGAAGTCAGCGAGAAGCTGTCGAACTGGTATTCCATCTTCAGGCTGCCGAGGGTGAAGCGATCGAGCTGCGGCTCCGGCGTGTCGTAGATTTCGTAGTGGGCGAGCACCGGCGGCAGGCTCGGGTACTGCGGTGAGCCATTCACGTCCACCGTGCTCGACCCGTCCTGGTCGGTGCGCTGCCACATCACCATCGGCGTGATGCTCAGGTGCTCGATCGGCTCCCACAGCAGCGTGGCGCGCATCGAGTTAATGGTGGTGGCGTTGACGCCCGGGTAGGACACCGCGAGCGGCGCGGTATAGAAATTCGACGGCCGGCTCACGTCGGGGAACCCCGGGCCGCTATCCGCCACGACCGCGCCGTCGGCGATCACGTTGCGGCTGATCCAGCCGCTGATGTTCTCGCTCGAGCCCACCACCCGCAGTGCCGCGGTCGAGCCGAGCGGAAGATTCACCATGCCATTGACGGTGGTATTGAAGCCGCCGCCCGACTCGGTGTTGGAACCTACCGTCTCACCCGACGCGTCGAACTTGCCCAGCTCCGGCATGTTCGGAACCAGCTTGACCGTGCCGCCCATCGAGCTCGAGCCGTACAGGGTTCCCTGCGGCCCGCGCAGCACTTCGACGCGGTTCAGATCGTAGAGATCCGGGTCGATGACGACTTTGCCGACCTGCGCCGAGGCGGGCGAGGACAGCGCCGTCTCGTCCAGGTAGAAGCCAACCATCGAGGTGTTGCCACCCGAGGAGTTGAGGCCGCGCATCTCGAACTCGGTCTGGCCCGGACCGGAGGTCCGCATGGCGATACCGGGTACCGAGGTCGCGAGCGAGTTGAAATCGGTGAGGCCGCGGTCCGCGATGTCGGCAGCCGAGACCGCCGTGATGCTGACCGGGGTGTCCTGGACGGTGGAGGTGCGCTTCTCCGCCGTGACCACCACTTCCTGGAGGACGTCCGACGGCGTGGCCTGTTGTTGCGCGCGAACATCACTTGCAAAGCCGAGACCGAGGGCCGCCGACGAGACGAACAGGACCCATCCGCCTGAGATTCTCAGATTCATATTTCCACTCCCCTGGGGTGCCGTTCGCACGGCGCCGAGACATATCACACCGAGCGACATGCTACAGCTACAGCGGGATGGGCGCGAGTTCGATGGTGCTGCACCCGCGAGCCTGCCGGGTCGCGATGCCAGAACGCAGCCGACAGGGGAGTTGCAGGACCGCGCCACCGACTGGCAGTCGGGGTCCGGTAAAGGCTGGCTCGTTGCATCGGTGCAACGGGCCGCGAGTGGTCAGCAGGGACTGCCCGGAACCGGCCGCTTACAGGATATAGCGGCTCAGGTCTTCGTCCTGGACGAGTTTGCCTAAGTGATCGTCGACGTACTTCGCGTCCACGGCCACGGCCGCCGACTCGCCGTTGGACTTTCCGCCCTGCTCCGCCGCCTCGTAGGAGACCGTTTCCAGCAGTCGCTCCATGACGGTGTGCAGGCGCCGCGCGCCGATGTTCTCGGTGCGCTCGTTCACGTGAAAGGCGATCTCGGCGATGCGCCGTATGCCATCGGGCGCGAACCCGACCGCGACCCCTTCGGTCGCCATCAGGGCCGTGTATTGCGCGGTGAGTGAGGCGTCCGGCTCGGTGAGGATGCGCACGAAGTCACCCACGCTCAGGGAGTCCAGTTCAACCCGGATCGGCAGTCGGCCCTGCAGTTCGGGGATCAGATCCGAGGGCTTGGAGAGGCTGAACGCGCCGGAGGCGATGAACAGCACGTGATCGGTTTTCATCTGCCCGTACTTGGTGGCGACGGTCGAGCCTTCGATCAGGGGCAAAAGGTCGCGCTGCACGCCCTCGCGCGATACGTCGCCGACGATGCGCTCGCCGCTGCGGCCGCAGATCTTGTCGATCTCGTCGATGAAGACGATGCCGTTCTGCTCGGCGGCGGTGATCGCCTCTTTCACCACCTTTTCCTGGTCCAAAAGCTTGTCGCTCTCCTCGCGCACCAGCAGGCCCTGGCTTTCGGCGACGGTCATCTTGCGCGGTTTGGTGCGGTTGCCCATCGCCTTGCCGAAAATATCGCCGAGATTGACCATGCCCATCTGCGCGCCGGGCATCCCTGGCACCTCAAAGCTCGGCATGCCGCCGCCCGAATCCTGCACTTGGATCTCGATCTCGCGCTCGTCGAGCTCGCCCGCGCGCAGCATGCGGCGGAACTTGGTGCGGGTGTCGGGGCCGGCGCCGGGACCGACCAGCACGTCAAGGACGCGCTCCTCGGCGTTGAGCTCGGCCTTGGATGTCACCTCGAGACGCAGGCGCTCGCGGGTCTGCGCCAGCGAGACCTCGATCAGATCGCGCACGATCTGTTCGACGTCGCGGCCGACATAGCCGACCTCGGTGAATTTGGTCGCCTCGACCTTGATGAAGGGAGCTTGGGCTAATTTAGCAAGGCGCCGGGCGATCTCGGTCTTGCCGATGCCGGTCGGGCCGATCATCAGGATGTTCT
>PMHN01000083.1 GCA_003156695.1 Gammaproteobacteria bacterium | reverse complement strand
TATTCGAAGGCGACGGCGCAGACGACGATTCTTCCGTATCTTATGATGAAGACGAACTTCACGTTGCGCACGGAAACTGAAGTGCTCAAAGTGGAGACCACGGCTGACGGCAAGCGCGCCACCGGCGTCACCTACGTCAACAGCGCGGGCGAGGAGTTCTTCCAGCCTGCGCAGATTGTGATCCTGTCAGCCTACGTGCTCCAGAACGTACGGCTCATGCTGCTGTCGAAGATCGGCAAGCCCTACGATCCGCAGAGCGGCGACGGGGTGGTCGGCAAGAACTACGCCTATCAGACCATGGGGTCGGTCAATGTCTTCTTCGAAGACAAGATCATGAACCCCTTCATTGGCGCCGGCGCGCTGGCGACTGTAGTTGACGAATTCAACGGCGACAATTTCGATCACACGGGGCTCGGTTTCATTGGCGGCGGCTACATCGCTCAGCTGCACACGGGCGGTCGTCCCATCGAGATGATTTATACCCCGCAGGGTATCCCCAAATGGGGAATGGAATGGAAGCGGGCGGCTGCCAGGAACTATTTGCGCGCGGTCAACGTCAGTTGTCACGGCTCGGTTATGGCGCATCGTGGCAACTATCTGGATCTCGATCCCACCTACCGCGACAGCTTCGGCCGCCCGATGCTGCGCATGACGTTCGATTTCAGCGACAACGAGCTGAAGATGTCGCGCTATCTTGTGGACAAGGCTGCAGACATTGCGCTTGCCATGGAAGGGGTGAGCGCCGTGAAGAAGAACTACCGCACCGGCTCGTGGAGCGTGGTGCCGTATCAGACCACCCATAACACGGGCGGCACGATGATGGGGGACAATCCAACCCAGAGCGTTGTGAACAAATACCTGCAGAGCTGGGATGTCGACAATCTCTTTGTGATGGGCTCGGGTGCCTTCCCGCAGAACGCCGGCTACAACCCGACCGGCACGGTTGCCGCGCTCGCTTATCATTCTGCTGATGCCATCAAGAATCAGTATCTGAAGAGTCCAGGCCCGCTGGTCCGCGCCTGAAAGGGAGGTGGATTGTGGCGCGCAAGGTAGAAATCGCACTCGCCGTCGGGTTGGTTGCCGCGCTGGGTGTTGTCGCAGTCGGGTTCCTGTTGCTCGGTGGCCGCGCCGTGGCCTATACGCCGATGAGCGCCACAACGCTGTCCGTGCATGCGCTTACCCAACCCATTCCCGACAGCGTGCCGAATGCACAGCAAGTGAGGCTCGGCCAGTATCTCGTGCGCGTTGGCGATTGCGCCTCCTGCCACACGCGCGAGGGCGGTGCGTTTCTGGCCGGCGGTTTGGCGCTGAGCACGCCATTTGGCACCATCTACGGCCCCAACCTGACTTCGGATCGCCAGACGGGCGTGGGTGATTGGACCCCCGACGAATTCTATGCGGCCTTGCATGAGGGCGCCCAGGTGCACGGGGGTGCGCTCTATCCTGCCATGCCGTACCCGTACACCACGCACGTTACCCGCGCGGATGCGGATGCGATTCTGGCTTTTCTGAAAACCGTAGCACCGGTCAACGAACGCCGGTCGACGAACCAGCTGACATTTCCGTTCAGCATCCGTGCCCTGGTTCACGGCTGGAACCTGCTGTTCTTCCATCCCGGCGAGTTCAAACCCGATCCAGGTAAGTCGGCGGCATGGAATCGTGGTGCATATCTTGTTACGGGCCTCGGTCATTGCGGGGCTTGTCACACGCCCAAGAACTCACTCGCAGCAGACCGCCCGAGCGAGGCGCTGCAGGGCGGCACGCTGGACAATTGGGTGGCGCCGGATCTGACGGCGAACACACGAACGGGACTGGGTAACTGGAGCAGCGATGACATCGTCGAGTACCTCAGAACGGGCCGCAACGCGCGCGCCAATGCCGGCGGCTCGATGGCGGAGGTGGTGTCCTATTCAACCTCGCTGCTGACGGACGCGGATTTGCACGCCATTGCAACGTATTTGAAGGAGCAGCCCGCGCGCCCAGACGTCAAGCCAAATGATCCGGATGCGGTGGCGATGCAGCGCGGCGCGGCCGTCTTTTCTGATGCCTGCACTGCCTGTCACATGGAAGAGGGGTTGGGTCAGACGCGTATCTTTCCGCCGCTGCGCGCTGACGCCGTGTCGCAGCAGCCCGACCCCACGGGAGTGCTGCATATCATTCTTGCGGGCGACCGTACGGCGAGTACCGCTACGCGGCCGACCCCGTTGTCGATGCCGAGCTTCGCCTGGAAGCTTACCGACGAGCAGATCGCCGACGTCGCCACCTATGCTCGTAACAGTTGGGGCAATCGCGCGCAACCGGTTAGCGCAAAGCAGGTCGGCGACATGCGCAGCAATCTTAAGCTTACCGATCGCTAGCACCGCCGGCTCTATGAGCAGCCTGCCGCGAGTGATATTGGGACTATTGCTGGCAGTAGCCGTGCTGCCTGGCGCGCGCGCGGGGCCGCCGGCCATTGCACAGACGGAGATCAACTACCTGCTGCGGTTTGTGGAGACATCCGGCTGTGAGTTTTATCGCAATGGCAGTTGGTTCGACGCCGCAAAGGCCCGGGAGCATCTGCGCCAAAAGTACCAGCTCCTTTCGCAAGGAAATCAAATCACTTCGGCGGAAGACTTTATCGAGCAGGCCGCCACAAAAAGCAGCCTGAGCGGCCAGGCGTACAAGGTCAGGTGCAGGGGCGGTGAAGCGGTTACGACTAACCAATGGCTGCGTGCGGCGCTGGCTGCGCTGAGGAGCGCCGCGCCGGGTGCAGTCCAGAGGGATCGCTAGCAATTAGAGGCGGCGCCCCTGTGTACGTTGTTGCATGGACCCCCGGAGCCCGCGCGCGTCATCGGTAATACTTAGCGCGACTCGACCGGAGTAGCGACAAAGGCCTGTCCGGTGGCGGTAGTGCCGGTAATCTCTCCGCGATCGTTGATGTCGAAGGCGATTACGATCCCCCCGGTGAGTCCTGACCCCGGCTCGAGCAGACCGTTGAGATTCGTCGTCACACCATGCTGCCAGATCCACGGATGCAAGGCGCCACTGGCGTCGTTGGAGTAGCCGACCACCTGGCCGCGATTGTTGATGCTGGTGGCGACGCCGGCGATATCTCCGGCCAGCAGCGGCAGGAAAACCCAGCCGTCCTTCCTGTTCCACATGAAGGGCGGGGTGAAGTTACCGGCCGCATCGCCGGGCACACCGGCAAAGCCGACCACATCGCCGCGCGCATTGATCATCATGGGCGTGTTCCAGTAGAGCGCGCCGTTCGGGTTGACAATCTCGGTCGCGAAGCCGTTCTCCCATATCACCGCATGCGCGGCGGACACGCCTCCGACCGCGATGCCGCAGGCACCGGAAATGCCGACGATCTGCCCCCGATCGTTGAGCGCCGTGGCGGCGCCGTCGTCATCGCCTGCGATCAGCGGCAGCTCGTGGATTTCGTCGTGGCGCGGTCCCCACACCACTGGCCGGAATTGCAGCACCTGCGGAAACACGCAGCTTGAGTCGTGCACGGTGTTCTCAGCCCAGCCAACGGTCTCGCCGAGGTCGTTGCTGCCGGTGGCGAAGCCGTTGGTGCCCCCGAGTGTCGGCAGTGGCCGCATTTTTCCACCCGGCTCCCAGACAAAACCGCGGCAGACGTTAAAGTTCGGATTGGGCAGGAAGTAACTGCAGCTCCAGCCTTCTTTGTTCGGATCCAGTGCGTCCGTCAGGGAGATCCCCGAAACGATGCCGAGGGAGTTCTTTACCGGCCATTGCACGTTACTGCTGAGCGCGGCACTGCCGAGGGTACCCAGATCGAGCTGCGACCCGAAGGCCCACACGCTCGCGTGCAGCGCGCTGCTGGCGAGTGTGTAACTGCCGGCCACCAGTCCGAAGTCGTCGATGCTGTTGCCGGAGGCGCCCGCGCCGCTCAGGACTGTCAGGTTGTACGTGGTCGGTGGCGGGAGCGCCGCCGGGGAGACCTGCGCAAAGCCCGTTATGCCGGCCGCCGCGATGATGACTGTTGCGATCTGACGCATACAACTCCCTCCGTTCGAGTGAAGCGCCCGTGCGCCTGGCACGAGCGACTCTACTCACGGCGGGAGGCGCAAACCGGCTGTCTTCGGACCTTGAATGTGCGGCTGAGCCGCTGGGCGCGGGCGCATGGAGTGCCGTGCGGTGAGCCGATCCGCGTTCTCGACACTGGCTTCCCACAGATGCANNCCGCGGAAGGGGCGCCACAGTTCGGCGCACGCCTCGAGCTCGCGGGCGGTGAGGGGGGATGCGGACGAGGCCTGTTGCCGCAGGATGAGGTCTCCTGCCGGAAAGCCGTCCGGTTCCCCCAGGCCCCGCAACGCCACGTAGCCGGCGGTCCACGGACCCACGCCGGGCAACTGCAGCAGCGCGCGCTTCACGCGCTCGTTCGACGCGTTGAAAGCGATAGCGCCATCGCGTACGGCGCGTGCGAAACCCTGCAACGCGCTGATGCGCGCACGCGGCATCCCTAAGTCTTCGAGATTGCTGTGCGCGAGGGACGCGGGAGTCGGAAAGAGATGGCTGAGGCCCTGTGCATCATCGGCAACGGGCTCACCGGCGCGCTTTACCAGCCGCGCGAGCAGTGTGCGACCGGCCGCCACGCTGATCTGTTGACCCACGATGGCGCGCACGCCGCTCTCGAACGGGTCCCAGGTCCCGGGGATCCGCAGTCCCGGGCGCTGCGCGACGAGGGCTGCCAGCTGCGGATCGCGCTGCAGGGCGGCGGTTATCTTCGCAGGGTCCGCGGACAGATCGAACATCCGCCGTACGAGCGAGGAGAGCGACAGGAGGTCAGTCGATTCACCGCCCCGGATCTGCAGCTCGAGCGCGTCGGCGCCCGCGACCGGCCGGACCTGCAGGAACGCATGGCCGCTCGCCGTGCGCACTGTGCGCGCATACCCGCCGGCGGCGAGAGACTCCACGCCGCTGATCGCCCGCCGGTTCAAAAAGCGGTACACGTGCGGCCAGTCGTAGGGGGGGCGGTAGGTCAGCCGCAGCGTGATTTCCGCGTCGCCTCTTTGCCGGGTAGCCGCCTCGCGGTGTTTGCGGATCTCGCGCGGCGGGCGCCGATACATGGCCTTGAATACGTCGTTGAATCGCCGGACGCTGCCGAATCCAGAGGCCAGCGCGACTTCGGTGATCGGCAGCTGCGTCTCATCCAGCAGTTGCTTTGCGAAGTGCAGCCGCCGGGTTTGCGCAATGGCGGCCGGGGAGGCGCCCACGTGGCGGGTGAAGAGGCGGCTTAAATGCCGCACGCCAACGCCCAGGCGCAGCGCGAGTTCATCGATCGAGCTGTCATCCAGTGCACCGTCCTGGAGCAGGCGCAGCGCACGTTGTACGACCGCCGAGGTTCCCATCCACGCCGGAGAACCGGGCGCGGTTTCGGGCCGGCACCGCCGGCATGGCCGAAAACCCGCGGCGGCAGCTTCGGCGGCCGTCGCGTAGTAGCGCACATTGGCGTCGTTCGACACCTTCGCCGGACATATCGAGCGGCAGTAAATGCGCGTCGAGGTGACCGCGATGAAGAACTTGCCGTCAAAGCGCGCATCACGGCTGCGGCGCGCCCGATCCAGGATGTCGCGAGTCAACCCGAGCTGCTCCAGCATGAGGGCAACGGTACGCCTCGAGGGCGGCCCGGACTAGCTGTTTTCGGCTCTCAAAATCGAATGCCGTTACAGCGCCTATTGGGCGGCTGGCAGAGCATGCGGCCGCGTCCGCTCGCATAGATTCTGTGATGCGATTCCACTTTAAGGTCAGCGGCCGCGACGGCCGTGCGTTCCTGTGCGTAGGCTCGCTGCGTGTCGCGGGTCTGTGGATTTTGAGGAGCTCGGCATGAATCACCCGTCCCTGAGGATTACCTGGGCGCTGCTGCTGCTTAGCGCAGGACTCACTGCGACTGCAGTCGTCCAGGCTGACGCGCTGTCCGCGATGCAGGTTCTGAGAGACGGCGGGTGCGGGGGCATCATGCCGGCCGCCCGGCCGATCCCGCGCAGTGCGACGCTTGATCGCGTGGCGCAGCAGTGGGCTGGCGGAAGTTCGTTGCCGGAGGCGGCGCAGCGCAGCGCTTTCCGTGCGCAGTCCACCACCGGCTTGCATGTCAACGGGCCGGACGCATCGATGCTCGAACTGCTGAAGGGTGCCGGTTGTCGAACGCTCGTGAGCCAGCGCGTGCGCGAAGTGGGGCTCTATCGGCACGGCCTGGATAACTGGATCGTGCTGGCTTTTGCCGATACCGCGCCGTCGGACTCACCGACATCGGTTGGTCTGGCGGTAAGCACGGCGGCCGCGGGCGCGGTTGGTGTGCCGGGCCGTCCACGCTTGCCCACAAGCCTGCCGGCGTCACAGGGCTCGCAGGGACCCGCGCTCGCTTCCCGGGCACTGCAACTCGTGAACGAGGTGCGCGCGCGCGGCGATCACGTCGAGCTGCATTGAATGCGTCTTGGCCGCGAGGATCACGAACGCCGCGACGATCAGCACGAATCCGGTCTCGGACAGGGCAAGGAACCAGAAGGCGCCGCCGGCCACATCGTCGCGCCGCGGGCGGCGCAGGATGAGCAGATAGCAG
>PMHN01000054.1 GCA_003156695.1 Gammaproteobacteria bacterium | reverse complement strand
CCGGACCACTACCGCTACTGATGAGCGCACTTTCCACCGCTACAGGCGCCGCCCCCGGACCCACGGGGGCGATGCCCGCGCGCACCAGCGGCGGTGCGATCCTCCTTGACGGCAAGGCGCTCGCGCTGAAGGTGCCCGCCGCGCTCGCCGCCGGCCTCGTGCCGATCCTGTGCGTCGGCGAGACCGAGGAGGAGCGCGAGANNTCCTTCGCGCACGATCTGCCGGCGAGCGTGGGCGAAGCGCAGCTGCTCGCGCTCATTGGCGAACTCAACCGTGACCCGCGGGTGGATGGAATCCTCGTGCAGCTGCCGCTGCCCGCTGGCGTGGATGCCAATCGCGTCATGGACGCCGTTGATCCGGCTAAGGACGTGGATGGCTTTCATCCGGCAAACACCGGGCTGCTGGCGCAGAAGCGCCCGCGGCTGCGGCCGTGCACGCCCTACGGCGTGATGCGGCTCGCGCAGGAGTACGGCATCGCGCTGCCAGGCATGCGCGCCACGGTTGTGGGCGCATCCAATATCGTCGGGCGGCCGATGGCGCTGGAGCTGTTGCTGGCGCGCGCCACGGTCACCGTGTGCCATACGGGGACCCGCGATCTCAAGGGTGAAGTGGAGCGGGCGGAGCTCGTGGTGGCGGCGGTCGGCAAGGCGGGGTTCATTCCTGGGGACTGGATCCGTCCCGGGGCGGTGGTCTTCGACGTAGGGATCAACCGCACCCCGGCGGGCAAACTTGTCGGCGACGTCGATTTCGAGCCCGCCGCCCGGCGCGCCGGCTGGATCACGCCGGTCCCGGGAGGCATAGGCCCCATGACCATCGCCATGCTGCTGTCGAACACGGTCGATGCAGCCAACTGGCGCGCTGGCAGGGAATAAAATCCCCCGCCCGTGAGTCTCCTTTCACGGGAGATAAGGCCCCTGTTCATCTATGGATGACGAGCGCGGTCGATTTGAGGCGCAGGTGATGCCGCACCTGGATGCCGCGTACCGCTTTGCGCGCTGGCTGTCGCGCTCGGCGGTCGAGGCGGACGATATCGTGCAGGAGGCGTTTCTGCGCGCATTCCGCGCATTCGACACGCTGCGGGGCGGGGAAGTGAAGGCCTGGCTCTTCACCATCGTGCGCAATTGCCATGCGACCGCCCTGCAGCAACAGCGCCGGCGCGGGGAGGTGGGGCTGCCGCGGGAGCACGACTCGCCGCCGGGCAGGGAGGCGATCGCCGCCACGCCCGACCCGGAGAGCGCCTCGATCGAGCAGGATCAGCGGCGCATGCTCGATCAGCTGATCGCCGCGCTGCCCGAAGAGCATCGTGAGGTGCTGCTGTTGCGGGAAATGGAGGACATGAGCTACCGCGAGATTGCCGCCGTCACGCAGGTGCCGATCGGGACGGTGATGTCACGGCTGGCGCGCGCGCGTGCCGCGCTGAAGCTGAGGTGGCTGCAGCAAGCCGAAGGAGAGCCGCATGCAGTGCGCTGAAAGCTTACGCGCCCAGGCGTACTTCGATGGTGAGGTCGATGCGGTTGCGGCCGCCGACGTCGAGCGGCACATCGCGCAATGCCCGGAATGCACCGCACTGCTTGAGGAGCTCACGCAAATGCGCGCCGGCATGCGCCGCGAGCTGGAATACGCCGAGGCGCCGCCGCGGCTGCGCGTGGCGATCGAGCGCATGCTCGATCAGGAGACTGCTGCCGGGACGACCGCCCCCTCCACGGCGCAGCTGCGCACCGTCGCCCGCCGTCCGACGTCGCCCGCCTGGCGCACGCGGGCCTTCTGGCTAGGAGCCTTTGGCGGCCTCGGTGCGGCGCTCGCGGCCAGTGTGGTGCTGTTCGTCCTGTCTGCCACACCCCCGGATCCGCTGCTCGATGATGTCATCGCCGCCCACGTGCGTTCGCTGATGCCTGAGCACCTGACGGACGTCGTATCCACCGACCGCCACACAGTGAAGCCGTGGTTTGCCGGACACGTGGATGTCTCACCGGTGGTGGCCGACTTTGCCGCTCAGGGCTATCGCCTGGTGGGCGGGCGTGCCGACTACTTCGATCATCAACGCGCCGCCGTCGTGGTCTACCAGCATGGGGCACACGTCATCAACGTATTCACCTGGGTCGCGGGGCGGCAAACGCTCCCGGACCGCACCACACGCAGCGGCTATCACGTGGCCTTCTGGCGAGTGGGCAACCTGCAGTATTGCGCCGTGTCCGACGCCGGCTGGGACGAGTTGTCCGCGCTGGTGCGGCTGCTGCGCGACGCCGGTGCCAGCGACGCGCGCTGACGGCGGCGCGCGTTGACAGCGGCGCGCACGGCAGCGAGTCGCGCACGCGGGAATAAACCTACGCCCTCCGCAGTCTTCTCCCTCTTAAGCCAACGAAGGAGACGCACATGTCGGACGAACCATCGCTGAGATCGCGCCGCAGCATGCTCAAGTGCATGGCTTATGGCGGGGCGGACCCGCCGGATGCGCGCCGCGCGTTCTGGATCATCAAGCACGGGATCAAGATGAGCGCCATGCCCGCCTGGGGCAGGACGCTGGAGGATGGTGAGATCTGGGATCTGGTCGCGTTCGTTCGTAAGCCGCCGTCGATGTCACCCGAGGCTTACCGGCGGCTCGCGCAATGATCGGCCCGGCTTCGGATGACCGCGTGTCGCGGTTGTCGTATTTCGCCGACGCCTGAGTCCTCAACTTGTTCGTGTGGCCCGCAGCGGCAAGGGCAGACGCGCAACTTCGGCCCTGGTCACAGCGTCAGTGTTGGTGTTGACCGTCTGCGCGCCGCGAGCGCGCATATCCAACATGTTACAGATCGTTTGTTGGCTGGGATTTCAGCCGGGCATGGGTGTATGATTTCCAGCCCGCCCTGCAGCTGGGCAATCCTTCCGGAGTATCGAGTAATGGCAAAACGTCCCCCCAATGATGGCGCGTCGTGGAGCGCGCGTGAACTTAAGACGCTGAAGGCGCTTGCGAAGTCGGGAACCGCGACCGGTCAGGTCGCCAAGAAGCTCGGGCGTACTGCGGCTGCGGTGCAGCAGAAGGCCATGCGCTCTGGAATCTCATTCCGGGCAGCGAAGCGCTCGGGAGCGCGGAGAAAGAAGTAACCGCATCTGGTTTTAAGAGCCGGGACGCCCGCCCGTCGGGCGGCGTCCGGCTCATGTTCCCGGCACGCCGACCTTCGCTTCTCACAACGCGCTACATTCGAATTGCACCGCTCGCGGCGGCGCTTGCGCTGTGCGCGTGCGACGTGCAGGTGCAGGACACGACGCCGTCCTCGTATGCCGCCGACGGCATCGGGATGTATGTGGTGAGTGCGAGGGTGCGCGCGGATTCGCTGGTGACGCCCGGCTCGGTCGTGCTCTTTGCAATCGGCGACGGCAAGAAGCTTCCGCTCACGCCAGACCCTGGTTTTTCCGAATACCGCGGACTGTATTCGGTTCGCTGTCGCGACAGCTTTCCCGTGCAGCTGCTCGCGGCGTGGCGCCTGCAGGGCCTGAGGAGCGCGCACAAGCTCCTGCCAGCTGAGCCCCGGCAGATCCGCCTGTTGGAGCCCGCGCAGCCGCGCGAGGCCACGTTTGCCTCCTCGGGCAAGCCCCCTAAGGGCGGTTGGCAAGGCAGCGTGGCCTTCAGATTCGTCACCGTGCCACTCGCGCGGATCACGGCGGCGCGCGTTGTACCGGCAAGCAGCTCGCCGGCTGATGTCGCCGCGGCGCGTGCGATTGTGGTCGCGACACCGCTGCCCCTCGAGGCCGATTGTGGCGCGTACGCGCAGCTGCGGCTTGCCGCCAGCGACCCGCACGCGCACGGCACGCTCGTCATTGAAACCGATCACCCGGGTGTGCCGCGCTGGCAGACGCAGGTGCAGTTTGTGCCGCAGTAAGGCAGGCGTGGCGGGCTGTGTGCGGGTGCAAACTAGGCTGCGGGCGGCGGCTGGCGCTCAACCTTCGGCAGGCGCTCGTCGAAGCATGCCCACCCGGGCGCCATTGATGTCCAGATGGTCATCGCGGGGTGTGCTGCCTCGGGATCATCCAGCGTTCCGGCGCGCACGAATACCAGGTGCGGCCGCGCTTCGGAGGCGCTGAAAAGATGGGTGCCGCAGCTCGGACAGAAGCGCCGGTGCGCCACGTTGCCGCTGTCCGCGGTCATCGCATAGTCGTGCAATTCGCCGCTGACAGTGACCGCGGCACTCGGGAAGCAGGTGTTGACCGTGCCGCTGCCTGCGCCGATGTACTGGCACACCCGGCACCAGCAGACGCGGGTAACAATGGGTTCGGCGCTGATGGAATAGCGCACCGCCTTGCACAGGCAGCCACCGGTGGATTTCATGACAGGATGATAGCGGAAGGGAAGCGCACCGGCATGCGCGGGCTCAAATCCGTGCGTGCTAAAAAAAGTGCCCGTCCTTGAATTGCTGGGCCGCTCGGGAGCACGTCAGCCGGTGCGTGAGTAAGTATCTGCCCGCCGACCTGAACGCCCGGTGAATACCGTCCAGCCGTTCAGTCCCGCAGCCGCGCGCGCAGCGCAGCGATTTCCTGCCCCTGCAGCCCCAGCCTTTCGAGGTAGGCGCGTATCCCTCCAGCGGCGGACAGGAACTCCAACATGTTGTATGCGCCTTCCTCCGGGCAGCGGATGGCTTCAAGAATTCGTGCCGGGTCGGCTTCGGCGTAACGTTTCAGGTACCCCTCGCGCAGGTTGTCACCGCTCTCGGCGTAATCACGGGCGATCGCTCCAGGGGTCACATCGGCGAGCGTGAGCAAAAGAGCGGCGACCAGTCCGGTACGGTCTTTGCCGGCGACGCAGTGAAACAGCAGCGGGCCGGGAGCGGCCGCGGCGATCACCTCAAGGACCTGCCTGAGTTCCCGCCTCACATGCTCCAGCACGACACACTTCCACAGCTCCTTGGCGACATCGCGGCTGCGCAGGCGCCATTCGTCCTCGGTGTGCGTGAGTAGCGACACGTGCTCATAGCGTATCTGCGGCAGGGCGAGCGGCACGGGGCTCGGGTGCCGTGCAGCCTCTTCGGGCCAGCGCAGATCGAGCACGGTCACGACTCCGTACTCGCGCAGCGCCGCCAGGCCCTCGGCGGTGAGTTGCGCCAGGTCATCCGCGCGCAGCAGCGAGCGAGCACGTGTGTGGCCGCCGTCCTGCGTCGGCAGGCCGCCCAGATCGCGTGCGTTCAGCAGCTCCGGAAACCTGAGCCGGCGTTGCGTGGCGTCCACCGGTGCGCTAATCCATCGGCCAAAATCGCTCAGCAGCGATTTCGGCGGTCTGGTTAGGCTGTGTCAACACGCCTAAGCCGGGCGCCGCTGGCTGAGCGCGACGCCGGTCAGGATCAACGCGCCGGCAACGGCCATAGTCACGGTCGGCGGTTCACCCAGGATGAGCCAGGCCCAGATGACCCCAAAAAACGGGATCAGATAGGTGACGGTGGACGCGCGCATCGCGCCGATGCGCGCGATCAGCCGGTAGTAGAAGACGAACGCGATGCCGGTGCACAGTACCCCGAGTAACGCGGCGCTTCCCCAGGAGGCAGCCGCAACCGGATGCCGCGGCCAGGTGTAAATCGCCAGCGGCGCGAGCAGCAGCGCCGCGGATGCGAGCGCCGCGGCCGCCATCGCCACCGGCGGATAGGAAACGAGATAGCGACGCACGAGATTAATACCAACACCATAGAGGAGCGCCGCCCCGGTGCCCGCCAGAGCTGCCGGCCAGACACTGGCGCCGGCGACTCTGCCGCTAGCCAGGATGATCACCCCTGCGAAACCCGCCGCCAGCCCGAGCGCGCGCCGCGCGCTGATGCGCTCACCATAAAAGATGAAGGCGACGAGCGCCGTGAACATGACCGTCATGGCGTTGCTGATCGCGCCGATGCCTGCGGGCGCGCGCTCCGCAGCCCAGGCGAACAGCGCAAACGGGATTACCGAGTTGATGGCGGCAATACCGGCGATGGTGAGCCACAAGGCGGAAGTGAATTGTGCACGGGCCTGCCATAGGAACGGCAGGAGGATGAGCGCACCGAGTGCGAGGCGCATTTCCACCAGCGGGATGGGGCCAAAGTCCGTGGCCGCGACGCGCATGAACAGGAACGAGCCGCCCCAGATCGCGCCGAGCACGGTGAGCTCCAGCAGCGTGCGCCACGAGCTGACGTGCGCGGTGGTCGTCGCAGCCACTGGCGTGGACGGGAGCGCCACCGGGGAGGGTGTGGGAGCGGACGGTGAGTCCGCCATTGTGCATTCAGCTGGCATGCGCACATTCTAAGGGTCGGGCTGCCGGATGCCACCCGATCCTTGCGATCCGCCGCACCTGCACGGGCGGTGCGGGTTCG
>PMHN01000181.1 GCA_003156695.1 Gammaproteobacteria bacterium | reverse complement strand
AAACGGGCCGTAGAAGGCCGAGGCGAACTTGGCGGCGTAGGAGAGGATCGCCGTGTCCGTCAAGCCGTCGGCGTCGAGCTCGGCGCGGATCGCGCCGACGCGCCCGTCCATCATGTCGCTCGGCGCCACTGCATCGGCACCCGCGCGGGCGTAGTTGAGCGCGACTTGCGCCAGTGTCTCAATGGAAGGATCGTTATCGATCACGCCTTCTGGGGTGACGTGACCGCAGTGGCCGTGATCGGTGGCGCCGCACAGGCACACGTCCGCCCACACGATGAGATCCGGGCACGCCGCCTTGATGGCGGTGATGGCCTGCGCCGCGAGCCCTTTCGGGTCTCTTGCCGCGCTCGCCTGCGCATCCTTTTGCGCAGGCGCTGCGAACAGCAGCACCGCCGGGACACCCGCGGCCGCGACCGCCCTGGCCTCCTTCACCGCCTCGTCCACCGACAGCTGGCAGATGCCGGGCATGCTCTCCACGGCGTGACGCACGGCGCGCCCGGGCACGACGAACAGCGGATAGATGAACATGTCCGCGGAAAGACGCGTCTCGCGCACCATGCGGCGCCAGGCATCCGATTGCCGCGTGCGCCGCGGCCGCTCGCTGGGGAATCCCATGATTTACGTTCTCGTCTGCAGTAGTTGAAAGGTGGTGAGGGCGAGTGAGCGCAGTGTCGCCACTTCAGCCACGGCGCACTTGGCGCCGCGCAGCGCGAGCTCACGCGCGGTCGTGCGTCCGATGGCGACCGGGACCGCTGCCGACACCAGGCGCCCGAAATCCTCCTTGCCCAGCGCACGCGCCAGTTCGCTCACGGCCGAGGGACTCGCAAAGGTCACCGCGGCAATGGTGCCGCGCGCGATCCACTCGCGGCACTCGCCAACATCCAGCGCGGCCGCATCGGTGTGGTAGGCCTCCACCTGGGTCACCACCGCTCCCAACTGCGTAAGTCCCGCCGCGATGATCGGCAGCGCGCGGGAGCTCGCTGGATATAACACCCGTACGCCCTTGTCGGCGTCCGACCACTGCGTGGCGAACGCGGTCACGAGGGCTGCGGCGCTGCCTTCATCCGGCACCAGGTCAACCGGCCAGCCGCGCCGCAGCAGCACCTGTGCGGTTGCCTTGCCGACCGCGGCCACGCGCACACCCGCGGGAGCTGCGGGCTGCCGCTCGAGCACGGCGGCCACCGCGTGGCGGCTCGCAAACACTATCCAGCCGAAAGAACCGATGTTCGCGAGCGCCGCAGCCAGGGGAGCCGGGTCGGACGCGCTCACATTCACCGCCGGCCACAGGAGCACTGAAAGCCCCAGACCCTGCAACTCGCGCGTGAGCGGGCCGTCGACGGATTCGGGGCGGGTCACGACGACGGGCCTGCCGTGCACTCCGGGGGTTGGGGCGCGTTGGTCACGCACGCTCATGGCGCCTCCACCGCGAGCGCGCCGCGCTCCTGCGCCATGAGTGCCGCCGCACCCTGCGCGAGCAGATTCTCCGCGACACGCTCGCCGAGTTGCGCCGCGTCCGCGATCGCCGCCGGCAACGGACCATCAATTGGACCGGGGGTGCTGCCACGGGCACTCAGGGTGCGCGATCCATCGAGCGCACAGACGCTCGCATCCAGGTTAAGCCGCCCGTTAACCAGCGTCGCCAGCGCCCCGAGCGGCACCTGGCATCCGCCTTCGATGCGCCTGAGCAGCGCACGCTCGGCACTCGCCGCCAGGCGCGTGGCCCGATCATCGAGTGGCACAAGCCAACGCAGTGCGTCGGTATCGTCCGTGCGCGTACAGACGCCGATGACGCCCTGTGACACCGNNACCGCGGGCGGAAAGTCGGCGGCGTCCAGGTACTCGGTGATCTGGCTCGTCAACCCCAAACGCTCGAGCCCCGCGGCGGCGAGGATGATGGCGTCGTAGTCGCCCTGTCGCAGCCGCTGCAGGCGGGTGGGCACGTTGCCGCGCAGCTCCGCCAGCACCACATCCGGACGCAGGCGCGCCACAAACGCACGCCGCCGCAGGCTGCTCGTGCCGATGCGCGCGCCGCGCGGCAGCTGCGCGAAATGCCTGCCATCGCGGCTCACGAGCGCATCGCGTGCATCGGCGCGCGCCAGCATGGCCGCCAGCGTCACGCCCGCCTCGAGCTGGGTGGGAAGGTCCTTGAGGCTGTGCACGGCGATGTCCACGGTGCCGGCCAGGAGTGCGTTGTCGATCTCGCGCGTGAAAAACGCCCGCCCGCCGAGCTTCCACAGCGGGACTTCGCCCGCTCGGTCGCCCGAGGTTTTGATACGCACCAGTTCCACGGCGGGTGCGCCGGGTTGGCCGCGCACGAGTGCCTCGACGTGCCGCGCCTGCCACAGCGCAAGCTCCGAGGCACGCGTGCCGATGCGCAGCGCGCGTGCGCTCATGGCTTACTCTCCGCGAGGAAGCGGTAACCGACGCCCCACACAGTAAGAAAGTGCCTGGGGTTGGCGGGATCCTCTTCGAAGCGCTTGCGCAGCCGCAGGATGAAGTTGTCCACCGTGCGGGTGGAGGGGAACACGTCGTAACCCCACACCCGCTCGAGCAGATCCTCGCGCGAGACGATCTCGCCCAGGTGCTCGGCGAGAACTTTAAGGATCATGGCCTCCTTTTCCGTGAGCTCCTGGATCTCCCCGTTCCAGGAGCGGGCGCGGAACGCGCGGAAGTCCACTTCGTTGCCGCCGAAGCGCAGCACCGCGGTCGCGGCCGTCGCCGAGGCGTTGCGATACCAGTCCCAGCGTCTGAGGATGGCGCGCACCCGCAGCAGAAACTCCTGCAGGTGAAAGGGCTTCGCGAGGTAATCGTCGCCGCCGGCTTCCAGTCCCCGCACGCGATCTGCCGGGTCCCCGCGCGCAGTCAGGAACAGCACCGGGGTGTTATTGCCCTGCTCGCGCAGCGTCCGGCACACCCCTAAGCCGTCGATCCCGGGCAGCATCACGTCCAGCACGATGAGTCCGCACTCGTTGTCGCGCAGCCAGGCGAGCGCCTGCTCGCCGTCGCTCGCGGCGCTCACCTGGTAACCTTCGGCGCGCAGGTTTTCGCGCACGCCCGCGGCCAGGTGCGGATCGTCCTCGACCACCAGCACCTGCGGCGGCCGCGTAGTTTCCGCGCTCACGGCTCCCGCTCCTGTGCGGCCGGCCACGCGAGCACGAAACTTGCGCCCTTGCCGCTACCGTCGCTGTGTGCCGCGACGCGCCCGTGCGACAGCTCCATCAGGCGCCGCACGATGTAGAGCCCGAGTCCCGTGCCGTAGTAGGCGCTGCCGCCGGCGGCCGCGGCGCCCAGGCGGGTAAATTTTTCGAACAGGCGCGCGCCGGCGGCCGGCTCAAAGCCAACACCACTGTCCTTCACCAGCAACTCAACCTCACCGACTCCCTCGCGGGTGCTCAAGTCGATGCTACCGCCGCCGGCGGCGCTGACCGCGGCCAGCGCGTTCTCCAGCACGTTGCGCACCACGACATCGAGCGCGAGTGCATCGCTCATGACGTACAGTCCCGGGGCCATGGAATTGGCGATGGTGATGCGCTCGCTGCGCGCGCGCTCCTCGAGCTGCGTGACGACCCGCGTGACCGCGGCGCGCAGTTGCAGCGGCTCGGATCTGAGTTCCACGCGGCCGCGCTCCAGGCGCACGCTCTCCAGGATCTGGGTGACCATGGCCTCCATGCGCGCGATGTCGGTGAGCATGCGATCGATGAGGGTGCGCGCGGCTTGCGGCGGCGGCGCGCGCAGCGCCAGGGTTTCGAGCGACAGCTGCAGGCTCGCGAGCGGGGTCTTGAACTGGTGCGACACCAGGGCCAGAAAGCTGTCCTGCTCTTCAAGCACGCGCGCCTCGGTCGACAGCGCCCGCGCGATCACCGCGATGCACACCCCGAGCGCCAGCAGAAAAAATCCGCCTTCCCAGGCGTACTGGTTGATGCGCCGCTGCTCCTCGGTGCGCAGCGCCTGGTCCACCGCGGGCGCCAGGGAGGCCTGCGCGCCGCTGACGACGATCTGTGGCAGCACCTCTCGCACGCGCCCGGGGCTCGCCCCGGAGTCAAGCAGCGCCTGCGCGGCGGCCGTCTGCGCGGCATAGGCGCTGCGCTGCGCGTTCACCTTCTCGATGGTGTAGGCGCGCTGATCGAACAGCCACCAGCCGACCTGCACCGCCGACACCACGATGAGCGCCAGTGCGGTTAGCTGAAAGACGCGCGGCGACTTCATGCGATCGCCGCCAGGGCCGCGCGCAACGCCTGCGCGAAGCGCGTGAGATCGGTGGTGCTGTGCGCGAGCGACAGGAAGCACGCCTCGTAGGCGGAGGGCGGCAGGTAGATGCCGCGATCGAGCATGCCGTGAAAGAGCGCAGCGTAGCGCACGCTTTCACGTTCCGTGAGCGTCGCAGCCGTGCGCGGCGCACCGGCCTCGTGAAACGAAATCCAGAAGAGTGACCCGACCCGCACCAGGTGCAGCGGGAATGGCGCCTGCGCCAGTACCGGCCGCAACAACCGCTCAAGCTCCGCCCCCCGTGCCTCGAGGCGCTGCCAGCCCGACTCGCGCACCAGGAGGTCAAGCGTCGCCAGTCCCGCCGTCATGGCGACCGGGTTTCCCGAGAGCGTGCCGGCCTGGTAGGTGTCGCCGTCGGGAGCGAGCCGCGCCATGATTTTTCGTGCGGCGCCAAAGGCGCCGACCGGCATTCCACCGCCGATCACCTTGCCGAACGTGACGAGATCGGGAGTGATCCCGGTGAGCTCCGCCGCGCCGCCACGCCCCAAGCGAAATCCCGAAATCACTTCGTCGAAAATCAGCAGCGCGCCATGTTGGCTCGTGAGGCGGCGCAGAGTGGCGAGGAATTCAGGCCGCTGCGGCAGGAGTCCGTGGTTCGCCGGCACCGGTTCGATAATGACCGCCGCGATGCGCGCCCCTTCGCGCGCGAACAGTGCCGCGACGGCCGCCTCATCATCGAGCGGCAACACCCGCGTGAGCGCCGTGAACGCCTCCGGTACGCCCGCCGATGACGGGCGGCCGAAGGTCGCAAGGCCCGAGCCCGCCGCGACCAGCAGGTGATCCGCGTGACCGTGATAGCAGCCGGCGAACTTGACGATGACATCACATCCCGTGAAGGCGCGCGCCACGCGAATGGCACTCATCACCGCCTCGGTTCCGGAGGAGACGAAGCGCACCTGCTCGGCGGCCGGGTATGAGGCCACGACCCGTTCGGCGAGCTCCACTTCCGCGGCACACGGCGCGCCATAGGTCGTGCCGCGCGTGAGCGCTTCGGTCAGCGCCGCGATCACCGCCGGGTGCGCGTGGCCTGCGATCAATGGTCCCCAGGAGCCTACGAAGTCGAGGTAACTGCGTCCGTCCGCATCAAACACCTGCGCGCCCAGGGCGCGCGCGATGAAAAGCGGCGTGCCGCCGACCGCACGGAACGCCCGCACCGGCGAACTCACCCCTCCCGGAATGACCCGGCAGGCGCGCTCGTAGAGTTCGGCGGAGCGCGGGTGGCGGTCCTCACGGGGGCCGTCTGCGTTGCTCATGGCTTCTCCGTGTCGGGGCGCGTACGACCGGCCTTCGCCGCGGCGAAGAACGC